>JACZXL010000020.1 GCA_022571635.1 Planctomycetota bacterium | reverse complement strand
TCAAGCGCAATCAACAAGTTATGGACGGTGTATGGCCGTTGGCGGGACTGTTGCTTGAGCCCACGCTCGGCGTCCAGTCGATCGATTTCGCCAAACCGCGCAAAGCGCCGGACCTCGCCGCCCGCAAACGCCAGCGCGTCCTTGCGGTGGTGGGGGTGCTGTTCATCGGGATCTTCGCGGCGTGGACCATCGGCAAGACTCGGCTCCAGACCCTTGAACGCTTGGAGGCGACGCTCGCAGAACAGTGCCGAGATATGCTTCCCCAGCGGCAGCGATTCAAACGCGACGAGTTGAAGCTTCAGCACCTCAGGCATTGGCAGGAGGCACACGTTGATTGGCTCGACCACCTCGTTCATCTCGGTGCGGTCGCGCCATCGTCCGATCAGCTCGTGCTCGATTCCTGGACGGGTACGCTGGACTTTCGCGGCGTCACCTACGACCAAGGCAAGAAGACGAAGAAGCCGCGGTGGTACACCCCGATGCCGATCAAGATTGTGCTTGACGGCGAGGCGAACAATCGGATGACCGCCGATGCCTTTCGTGACTCGCTGGTGCGAGGCAAGCTGTACATACTCAACTCGGCCGGGCCGGACACCGCCGGCGGTCGACGCCTGCCGTACAAGTTCAACTATCGGCTCGCCGGCGCCGCCGACACCCCGCCGATCAAGAAGAACCCGCCCCCTTCCAACCAAGCCTCGGCCACGCCCGCGCCGGTGGGTGAGGTTGTTGCGCACAACGTAGATGGAGGGCAGGATTCGTGAACGGCTGGCGCCGCATCGTTCTGTTCGTTGGCGTGCTCGCCCTCCTGAGCTTGCTGGGCTACTTCGCTGCACAGAACCTCTATTTCGAAGACAAAGCGGGTCTCGTGAAAAAGATCGATAGCTACCGCAATTATCTCAAGGGCGCCAAGGCGGAAAGCCGCCGTCGTCGAGAACTCGACGCAGACGTCCAGGAGATCGTAAACCGCACGCTCGGCGCTGATCTGGAAACGGTCGATCATCAGCTCAGAACTCGCCTCAACCGCATCGGCGAGGAAATCGGGATCTCCGGCCTAAGCGTCGGCACCGGACAGGCCCGCAAGCTTCAGTCCCCTGCCCGAAACGAGTTTGGACGCCGAAGCCAGCGGGCGCTTCGAGATGAGATCGATTTCGTCGAGCTGGAAGGTTGGATCTCCGGCGAGGCGACCTTCGAGGCCGCACTTCGCCTGGTTCACCGCATCGATGCTGAGCCCTGGCTGAAGCACCTGGATCAGGTTCGCCTGCAGCCCAAAGACAACGGGGACCGCTTTGGAGTTACGATTCGGCTGACGACACTGTTCCTGCCCAAACAAGTGCCGAGCGAACCGATGCTGGCCGCCTACGACGCAAGCGCCTTTGACCCATATTTGGCACTGACCCGCAGCAACCTCTTTCGTGTGCCGCCCCAGGGGCAAACTTCCGGGCCGCCGACACCCGCCGCCGTGGCCGCCACCTCACAGGACCAATGGACGCTGACCGGCGTGGCCTCCGGCCCTAGTGGTCTTGAGGTTTGGCTGCTCAATCCCCAAACAGGTGAATCCCGAAGGCTCGCTGTCGGTGAAACCTTGCGGGACCTGATGCTCGTGGGGGCCGTCGGTGAGACGGCTGAGTTTCGCCGCGACCAGCAGCGATTCACTGTTTCGGTCGGGCAGCGGTTGAGCCAACGATCCCCCGTCCAGCCCTGAGTCCCCTTCGTGTCAGACACACCTCCTGCTTTTCCTGGAGTAATGGAGAATGCGGCCAATGACCCTGCGTGTAACTGCCGTGCCGATGTTCACAAGTCTGATCCTGACATTTTCCTTGGCGAGCGCTGTCCACGCCTGGCAGAACGATCCCAGCGCTGCCGGCGAGATCCCGCCACCGGCTGTACAAGCCCAGGATGCGACCAACCCGGCCCCCAACACGACCGCCGACGAGCCGGCGTTGATCCGCTTCAACTTCAAGGGGGCGACGCTCGATCAAGTGATCGATTTCTTCTCGCGCGCATCCGGGCTGCCGGTGATCAAGGAGACCGACGTTCCCGATCGTCGTCTGGACTACTTGGATCCCAAAGGCTACACGGTTCCCGAGGCTTTGGAAGTGCTCAACACGATCCTCCAGGCGAACGGCGTGATGCTGCGCGTTTCCGAGAACATGCTGTATCTCCAGAAGTTGACCGAGATGCAGCGCGAGGCATTGCCCCTGTTTATTGGACAAGTGCCGCAAGACGTCACACCCAACGACATCATCACCGTCGTTCGCCCGCTGAACATCGCGATGGCCAAGCCATTGGCCGAGAAGCTCGCCACGATGGTCGCGGAATACGGTTCGGTGGCCGCGATGGAGCAGCAGAACTCGTTGGTGATCACCGAGACTGCGGCCCAGGTTCGCCGACTTCTCCTGATCGTTCAGGAGCTCGATCGCGAAGACCCTGAAGACACCGTCGAGATCTTCCCCATCAGGCACGCCAAGGCCAAGGATCTGATGGAGCCGCTCAAGGCCCTCATGAGCAAGCGCATCGAGAAGTACGTCACCGATCAGAAGGGGAAGCAGGTCAAGACCACCGAGGAGAGTATGCCGGGGCTCAGTATCTCCTTCGACGAACGCACCAACACGATCATTGCCAAGGGCGTTCGGGCCCGCATCGAAAAGTTGCGCGAGACGATCGCACTGCTTGACGTACCAGCAATCGGCGCCGGAGCGGCCGAACTGTCCGGACGTTTCAGCTTGTGCAACTTGCGCCGAATCAGGCGGTCGCCCGACTCAACCAACTGTACGCAACGCTGCCGGAGGAGCAGCGACCGGCCATCATCCCCCTTGATGAAGTTGGCAAGATCACCATCGTCGGCACCGATGCGGCAATGGCCGAAGCCGAAGCCCTGCTCAGCGAGATCGACGGCGGTATCACGCGATCGGCACAACCCCAGCGCAGCATCGCCGCCATCCCTTTGCAATACGCTGATCCCAACGCACTGGCCGACGCGGTCCGCAGTTTACTCAACGGCCGCCAGGCCATCGCCACCAAGCTCGTCCCGGGGCCCGACGGCCGAACGCTTATCGTCTCCGGCCTCGTTGAAGATGTCGCCGCTGTCAAAGCGCTGCTAACCGTGTTGGACACGCAGATCAAAATTGATCGCCAAGTGCGCTTGTCGCGACTGACCACACCTGAGCCGGCCGTGACGCTCCAACGCGCGAAGAGCTTTATGACGAGCAGGTCGATACCAACGAACCACGCTGGCAACTGGACGTTCGGCTCGATAACGAATCTCGTGTTCTCACCGCGATCGGATCATCTCAAGCGCTCGATCGTTTCAACGACGTCCTCCAGATGGTCCAATCAAACACCGTCGTCGACCGCCAAACCCGTCAATTCGACATCGCCAATACCACGCCCAGCCGCATGGTCGCGCCGCTGACGTCACTTGTTCGCCAATTGCTTGAGCCTCATGACGGCATGGAGTTTGTCGCGCCGACCATCGAGCCGATCGATCAACTCGATGCCCTGGTCGTAACAGCGCTACCAACGCAGTTTGAAACGATCGAGTCGTTGATCAAGACGCTCGATGAGCCAAGCCCCGATGATTTCCAGTTCCGCGTGTTTGCGGTCGCCGGCTTGGACCCGCACCAGTTGATGCAGAAGACGGATTTTGTCTATCAACGCCGCATCGAGGGGCTTGATCCACAGGAGATGCCCCCGCCGAACGTCGAGTTCGATTCGTTGACCGGCAACCTGCTTGTTTCAGGTAAAAGCGCATCGGTGCGCACCTACGAGCAATCACTCACCGAAGCGCGGCGATTGCTTCCGCCGGCCCGTACCGGTCGGCTTATGCCGCTTCGGAACGCTAAGGCATCGGAAGTGCTCGGCCTGCTCAACGAACTTATTGCTACGACCTCGCCGATTGATCCATCTCGCACTGTGCCGGCCCCGACGATTGAAGTCATCGAGCATACCAACAGTCTCTATGTCATCGCAGAACCGTCGCAACACCAAATGGTGGATCAACTTCTGCAACAGCTCGACACGCCCGACCGATTTGATCGCCAAGTTCGTCTTCTGAGATTGACCGCACGAAAGCCGGACGAACTGCTCGTCCGCACACGTGCGCTGTACGAAGAGCAAGTTGACGTGGACGAGCCGCAATGGGAACTCACCACGCGGTTCGATTCACAGACGCGCGAGCTGACGCTCATCGGATCGTCCGCGGCGATGGATCGCTTCTCCGACGTCATGCGAATGATCGAGTCTAACGCCGTCGTCGATCGTGAGACACGGCAGTACGACATTCTGAACGCCACGCCCAGCCGAATTGTCTCTCCGCTGACGTCACTCGCGAAGCAAATGCTCCAGCCGCGCGACGGCACGGAATTCATCGCACCGACGCTGGAGCCGATCGATCAACTCGATCTGTTGATCATTACAGCTCTGCCCGAGCAGTTCGCCACGATCGACTCGTTGATTTCCACCCTTGATGAACGAAGTCCCGAAGACTACCAGTTCCGCGTTATTGCCCTGAGCGGTTCTGATCCGCAGCAATTGATGCTAAAGGCCGATTACATCTATCAGCGACGAATCGAGGGACTTGACCCTCAAGAGATGCCCGCGCCGACGGTCGAGTTTGATTCGTTGACTGGAAATCTACTTGTGTCAGGCAATAGCGCGTCAGTGCGCACGTACGAACAATCGCTTGGCGAGGCTCGACGACTTCTACCGCCAGCCCGGACCGGTCGGCTGATTGAGCTGCGCAGCGCCAAAGCGTCGGAGGTGATCGGCCCGCTTGAAGAACTCATCGCTTCGACCGCACCGGTTGATCCGTCGCGAACTATCCCCGCACCGACCATCGAACTGATCGAACGAACCAATAGCCTTTATGTCGTGGCTGAAGCCGCGCAGCTTCAAATGGTTGAGCGGTACGTCAAGCAGCTCGACACGTTCGAGCTGACAGTACTGCCGCCGCTTCGACTCATTCAAGTGCGGGCTGCGGATGCGGCGCAATTGGCCGGGATGTTGCGCAAGCGTTACGACGCGCGACCGGCTGAGCAACGGCGCGAAATACCCGTGACCATCGACGCCGATGCTGCGACCAACACCCTGATCGTCACCACACACACCGAGATCTTCGACGAGATCAAAGAGTTCGTCGATGGCGTGAACCGCTCCGGAGACGCCCAGGCTGAACGCGAAACCATGATCTTCCCGCTGAAACTCGCGCGAGCGGCGGATCTGGCCAAGGCGATGGACAAGCTGTATCCGCAGCCGCCGATGCCGTTGGATCGGCGTGGTCGTCCCTTGCCGCATCTGCAAGAACCCAAAGAAGTGCATGTCAGCGCCGAGCCCGCGACCAACACGTTGATCATCGAAGCACCGGCGGAGCGACGCGCTCAGTTTGAAGCGCTCGTTGAGCAGTTGGATCGTGTCGAGCTGCCCCCGACCGCGGAGCTTCGCACCTATCACATCGAACGCGGCGATCCGACGCAGATCGCGCGCACCCTCTCCGATCTGGCTCGCCAAGGTGTGATGAGCGCGCAGCCGACCGACGGCTCCAAGGCCGTGCAGGTTATCATCCAGGCCGAACCCATCAGCAAGACGCTGATCGTCGCCGGCGATGAAGTCACCTTCGCCAAGACCGAGCAAATGTTGAAGGATCTCCAGGCCGTTCCCGTGCAGCGATCACTGCGCGTGATCGAAGTCACCGGCGCCGATCCACAGGAACTGGCCGATCGCGCGTTGCGGCTCTACAAAGAGCAGACAGCCGACATCCCTGATGCGACCGGAGTCAGCGTCGAGGTTGATCACGATAACGCCTCGTTACTCGTCGTGGCGGAGGATGAGGCGATCTTCCGCTTCACCGCGATCCTCAACCAACTCCAACAAAGCATCGGCCCGCCGCCGGAGGTCCGCCTGATTGCTCTGGAGTATGTGGACGCCACCGAGGTCGTCGAGTTTGTCACCGGTTTAGCGGAGAGTGAGCTTTCGACGATAGGCGGTCGGCGTGGTCCGCCTCCGGTGCTGTATGCCATTGAGCGCACCAATTCCGTTTTGATCGCCGCCCGCCGTGAACAACACGAGATCATTCGCGCACTTATTCGGAGTCTCGATCAACCGCAAACGCAGGACATGCCGCCGCTGCGCATTCTCCAGCTTCGCAACGCCGACGCTGTGAATCTTGCAACAGCGTTGATGCGTCAATACAACCAACGGCCGGTCGAGGAAAAGCAAGCCAAGCCCGTCAACATCGCCGCTGATCCGCAGACCAACACGCTCATCATTGCTGCGCACCCGGAGATGTTGCCGCAGATTCAGGCCATTGTCGAGGAGTTGAACCGCGCGGACCGCATGGATACGGAAGGGCGAGAGATACGTATTTTCCCATTGAAGATTGCTCGCGCCCAAGAGCTCGCCAAAACGATCGACGAGATGTACCCGCAGCCGCCGATGCCGCGCGATTCACGCGGTCGCCCTCGCCCCGATCTTCAGTTACCGCGCGAAGTCGTCGTTCGTGCTGATGTGCAGACCAACGCGCTCATCGTTGATGCATCAAGTCAGCGCATGGCCGGGTTCGAGAAGCTCGTCGAGCAACTGGATCGCCAAAAGATCGTCGAGGAAACGGAGATCAGAACTTACCAGGTTATCTATGCCGACCTCAATGGTTTGGCCAAGACGCTGCGCGATCTGGCTACGACGACTCAATTGGGTTCAGCGGCCCGCGATCGTCGTGTGCCGATCAACATTACCACCGAGCCGGTCTCCAAGACGCTGGTCGTGTCCGGCCCAACCGACATCTTCGAGACGGTCGAGAAGTTGCTTCGTGATCTTGACGTGCACCGAGCCGGGCCGGCCACGTCGCTTCGTTTCTTCAAGCTCCAGAGCGCACGGGCGGAAACGCTGGCCCCGATGCTGCGGGAGATCCTCGTCGCACGAATGCGCGAAGACGTGCCCGAAGCCGGTAACGACATCTCGTCATTGCTCAACGTCAGTGCGGATCGTAAGACCAACACGCTGATCATCTCAGCCCCGGAGGCGATCATGCCCGTGGCGGAGGAGACGATTCGTCAGCTCGACAGCGGAACCGCTTCCATCGGTGATCCGATCGTGCGCATCAAGCCGCTCACGTTCGCCGATGCGCGCGAGGTCAGTCAGGCGCTTTCCCAGGCGATCCGAAGCCTCATCAGCAAGGCGACGGGCGAACCGATCGACGCCAAGATCCTGACTTCGCCCGGCGCCAATGCGTTGATTCTCGTTGGCTTGGAGGCCGATCTTCAGGAAATCGAGAAGCTGATCGAGCCGCTTGATGCCCGCCCGGCGATGGACGCCATCGACGCGCGCACGTTCAAGCTCACCTACGCCGACGCCGCGACGATCGCACCGGTTGTCGATCGCTTGTTGACTGATCAACAAGAGACCGATCCGCGCATCATCATGGAGCGCATTCGCAGAAGTCGAGGCCAAATCGATCTCACGCCGAAGGTTCGGGTGGAAGTCGATCAACGAACCAACAGTTTGATCGTGTCCGGTCCGCAGCAGACGGTTGCCCTCGCCGAAACCCTCATCGCCCAGCTCGATCAACCGGATGAGATGTCGCAGCGATCGATTCGCACCTTCACGCCCACAAACGCCGATCCCATCGCCTTATCGCAAACCGTACAGCGCGTCGTTGAGTCGGGCAAGCCCAGCGGTCGGCGAACCACGCTGCAACTGATTACCGATCCACAAAGCGGTGCAGTTGTCGTGGCAGGAACCGAGGAGGAAGTCCAGGAGGCTCTTGCACTGCTTGAGGAATGGGATGGTCATGCGCTCAGACCTCCGCAAATGGATTTACAAGTCATCACGCTTCAGCACAGCGACGCCGCAGTTGTCGCCCAAGTGGTGAACCCGATGCTGCGCGATCAATCGCGGTGGCCAAGCGATCTGAAGGCGATCGCCCGCGCGCGGATTCCCGTGGGTCAGCCGACCGTTTCAGCCGACCGTTCGATGAATCGCTTACTCATTAGCGCACCCAGTCAACTCATGCCGATCGCTCGGCAACTCGTGGCTCAACTCGATCAGCCGAGGCCTGGCGAATCAGCGGTTGATGTTCGCATCTTCAATCTCACGCAAGCGCAAGCGACGGACGTCGCCGCTGCGCTGCGTAGCGCCATGGAAGCCAAGGCGCGCAACGTGCCCGGCTCCCTTGCCGCCACGATCATTCCCGAGGTATCCAGCAATTCGGTGCTCGTCACCGCTACGCCCGCGCAGTTGATCGAAATCGAATCGATCATCCGGTCGCTGGATTCAGGGACGGCGCTCGATCAGGTGCAGGTACGGACCGTTTTCTTGCAGTATGCGCGGGCCGAGTCTGTCGCCCCGGTCGTTGAACAACTTCTTGCTCCTAAGAGTGAAGTGAACGTCAACCTGCTGCCGACGTGGCTTCGCGCTCAGATTATCCAAGCCGAGATGCGGGATGGTGGTGAGCCGCAGGTGCGCGTCGCGGCCGATGTCAGACTCAATGCGGTCGTGATCTCAGGTCCGCCGGCGTTGCTTGATGTCGCCGAGCAGATGGTCGCGCAGCTTGACGTCGATCCAACAGCGCTTGACGGCGCGGTCACAAGATCAGTGCGCGTGCTTACGGTTGACAATGCCGACGCGAGCGAATTGGCCATGAATCTGCGGGCGATCTTCGACGAGCAGGACCAGATCGATCCGCCGCCGACGATCCGCGTTGATACCGCGAGCAACAGTTTGCTGGTACGGGCCACGGACGAGCAGTTCGCAACGATCGAGCAAATTGCAATGCAGATCGATCAGGCGACGATTGCGACCTCGCGCCAAATGCAGATGATCACGATCGACCCGAGCAAGGCGAGCGCGGCTGAAGTAGCGCGAACGCTTCAGCGCATGCTCGGTCGCCGGGGCGGGAGCAAAGTGCAGGTCATTACCCTGCAGCAGCTTCTGGAACGTCGCAGATCGAAGGGGGGGGAACCAGATCCGCCGGGCCCTAGTTCAGCGCTGCCGATGCCCGTTTGGCCGGCCATCGCAGCGCAGGTTTTCGCTGTCCAAGATGATGCCGCCGCCAAAGAACTTGCCAACGTCGTGCCGGACGCGATCGCTGAGTTGAGCGATGTAACGATCGCCGTTGATCCGGAAACCAACAGCCTGATCATTATCGGTTCGCCGCGGGCGATTGATCGCATCACGCAGCTCGTGCGGCAACTGGAGTCGCAGTTGCCCGCCGCCCCCAGCGAGATTCGCTACGTCGGTCTGCCGCAGGTCGTGGACGCACCAGCCGTGGCGAACCTTATCAATCAGACGCTGCAACGGATGACCCCTGTCGGCGGGCAGCGCGGCGATCTACGCCGACGTGTCTCAGTCATCGCCGACGCGACGAACAATGCGCTCATTGTCGCGTGTAGTGACATCGACTTCGAAGTGGTCGGGGATCTCATTGCAGCCCTTTCGCAATCTGTTGCGGTCGACGAGATCGTCGTCAAGATCTACCCGCTGCGGACAATCACTGCGGAGCGCGCGGCCGAGAGCGTGCGTCAAATGATCGCCCCCGATGCCCCGAGTCGCCGCCGCGGTCGACAGGCCCAGCGCATGCGCGATCTTGCGCTGACGCTACTGGTCGATGGCCAAACGATCGAAGCGGTGTTCGATCCGAATCGCGTTCGTGTTTCCGCCGACGCGCACACAAACTCACTGATCGTCATCGGTCCATCCGAGGCGATCACCTTCGTCGATCAGTTCATTGAGCTTCTCGATCAGACGCCGATCAACGTACAGACCACGCTGAAGCTGTATCCGCTTCAACATGCCCGCGGACAGGATATCGAGCAGGTATTTCGCCGCATCTTCCGCACGAGATTCCAGAGCATGCGAGGCCAGCTTGGTCCGACCGCGATTCAGCCGGAGTTCTCCGTCGATCAGCGCACCAACACGCTGCTTGTCACCGCTGCGCCGGAACAGTTGGCCGAAATCGACGCGCTGCTTGAGCAGCTTGATCGTAAACAAGGGGGCGATCGGCATCCCTTGCGGCTCATCGAACTCAAGGCGGCGCAACCTCAACAGGCGGCTGAAATCCTCGAGAAAGTTGTGATCGGTTCGGACCAGAATCGCCGCGCAGAAACCATGATTGTCCATGACAACGCGACCGGCCTCCTGCTGGTTCGCGCCGCAGACGATGTCATGGCCGAGATCGACGAGCTGCTCAAGGAGATCGACCGCCCACCCACCACGCAGTATAAGGTGCGCACGATCGTGCTGGAGCGCGCCGATGCGTCAGCGGTCGCGACTGCCTTGCAGCGATTGTACGATGATCGCGCCAAGATCGCTTCATCCGGGCGAGGTCGTCGGGAGCAGTCGCGGCGCGTCTCGATCATCGGCGACCGCAACAGCAACACGATTCTGGTTGCTGCGAACGACGACGATTATGATGAGATCAAACATCTCGTCTCGCAGTTCGACTCGCCACAGGCGGCCCAGGCGCTTGAGTTCCGTGTCTTTGAGCTGAAGCACGCCAAAGCCGAAGAGATCGAGAGCACGGTTCAGCAACTCGTCAACGATCTGACGTACAACCAACAGCCGTTCTTTTTCTTCTTCGGCAGCCGGTTCGGCGGATCGCAAGACCAAGCGAACCGCGACTCCGTAGCTGTGCGCGCCGACCAACGCCTCAACGCGCTGATCGTCACAGGCAAGGGCGACAAATTCGCGCTGGTCGAGAGCCTGATCGAAGTGCTCGATGCACCGCCTCCTGAAGGCGAGCAGCGTGTCGTCAGGCTGTATCAACTGAAGCACGCCGATCTTCAAGTCGTCGCCGACGTCGTTCGCGAGCTGTTTACTGACACGAATCGCGCTCAACGCTGGTGGCAGCCATCCGATCCGCACGAACTGAAGGTCCGCACGGACGAGGGCAGCAAGACCCTCATCGTCTCCGGTTCGGTCAAGGAGCATGCGGACGTCGCCGAGCTGATCGCCAGTATCGACGCTCAGGTCGCCCCGGCAGATCAGCAAATGCAAGTGCTGCCCGTCGAGTTCGCCCGCGCCGTCGAGCTGGCGCGGACGTTCACTCGGTTTCTTGCCGACCGGGCTGATGCAACCAACGCCGCCCCGCCCACCGCGACCATCACCGCGAGCGACTCTGCCAACTCATTGATCGTCTCGGCCAATGCGGACGACTTGGCCTTGCTCAAGGATCTGCTGGCGCGGCTGGATCAGCCGGATGTCTCCGGCGACCGGATCATCGAGATCATCGCGCTCAAAGACGGCGACGCGGAGGAATTGGCTCGCATAATCAGCCAGCAATTCGAGCGGCGCGGCGGTCAAGGCGTTCGCGTCACCCCCGATGTGCGCACCAACAGCCTCATCATCAACGCCCCGAAGATCCAGTTTGCTCAAGCTCAGGCGCTGATTGCCGAACTCGATCAGCCCAAGTTCAGCGATGAGACCATCATTCGAACTTACTCACTGGAAGGCGCGCGAGCCGAGGAGGTCGTACGAATCCTCGGGGATGCCTTGGGACTCGACGCGCGCGGCGAGACGCAGGGCAAGACAATCAAATTGGACGACGATTCTCCAGCGGTCGAAGTGAATGCGAAGATCGTCGCGGACGAGCGCTCCAATAGCCTGCTCGTCACAGCCACGCCCGAATCGTTCCCCGTCATCGAGGCGCTCATCGACAAGCTCGACAATGTCCCTGCGCAAAGCCCCGTCGAATATCGAATCGTACCCCTGAAGCACGCGCTGGCGGTCGACGTCTGGTACACGCTCAATGAGTTCACGCGCCAACGAAGAGGCGATCGGCGGGACGAACCGCGCATCGACTTCAACCGCGTCGAGAACCAGATCATCATCGCCTCCACCTCCGACCAGATGGAGCAGATCCTCACGATTATCGAGCAGCTCGATCAACCGTCGCAGCGCGATCGCATCACGGATTTCGTTCCCCTGCAATTCGCGGAGGCGGAGAAGATCCGAGAGGCGCTTTCATTCTTCTACGGGCCGGGCGCGCCGGGCGCTGAGACGCCGGGTGAGCGAAACGTGCAGATCGTCGCCGACCCCGCGTCCAACAGCTTGGTCATCTCGGCCACCCAAGAGGAATGGATCAACATCCGCGCATTGCTTCAGAAGCTGGATAACGAGGAGTACGACGCGTCGTTGCAACTGCGCGTCATTCCCCTGATGTACGCCGATGCGCCGTCCGTTGCTCGTGCGATCAACGGCGCGTTCCAAGGCCAAATTGAGCGCGGCCGGCGAGGTCAGCAATCCACACCACGCGAAGCGCGGCGCGGTGGCGGCAGTGATGAGCAGCGCCGTGATGAACCGGCTCCTACGCTGCTGGTCGAGGCGGAAGTATGGGTTCGCGCTGCCGCCGAGCCGCAGACCAACTCCGTTATCATCTCCGCCAGCCGACAGAACATCCGCAAGATCGAACAGATCATCGAGCAGTTGGATGTCGCCGACTACGCCAAGCTGCCGCCGCCCCAGATCATTCCCGTGACCTCCGGCGACCCCATGAAGCTCGCCGAGTCGCTGAACCGACTCTATGACCAGGCGACGGGCTCACGCGGACGAAGAGCGCTCCGCATCGTCGGCGATTCAACCTCCAACACGATCATCGTGCGGGCTGAAGAGGATGAGTTCGCCCAGATCAAGACGCTGGCCGCTGCTCTCCAACAAGAAGCGTCCAATCAAGGTCTTTCGATCCACGTGCTGCGACTGACGGCTGCGCCGGCCGCCCGTGTCGCCTCCGCCATCACCGAAGCCTTCCAAGCCAAGGCGACACAAGCAAATCAACCGCTGGCGATCCAAGTCGATGCGCCTGGCAATAGTCTCGTGATCGCCTGCACCGCGGCCCTGTTTGCTGAAATCGAGCAAACAGTCAATCAGCTCGATGCGCTGACGCCGCCCGCAGGGCATGGCATCTTCATCATCGAACTGCAAAACATCTCGCCGGACGCGGCAACTCAGATCATCGAGACCATCGGCCTGGACAAGCCCCAGCCGGACGACTCGGTCTCGCGTCTCGTGACCGAACCGATCAAGGTTGCCACGCTTCAAGGACGCAACGCCATCATCATCATCGCCAACCCGATCGATCGCGACACGATCATTGGACTCCTCAAGGCGATCGACAGCGATCCGCAGCATGCTCAGTCTGAAATGCGTGTTCTCAAACTGCGCAACGCCGAGGCAGAGGCGCTCGCTAATATTCTTCGCCAGATACTGTCTCCAGCAGATCAACAAACGAACACCCCTTTGGCGCAAGCGATTCAAGAGCAGGTGCGCCGGCTTTCCATTCGACGTAACGGCCCGGATGCCGGCGGAATCCAACTCGATCTCACCAAACCCATCCGCATCATCGCCGACACCTCGCTCAACGCGCTCGTGATCAGTTCCACGCCGCAGAATGTCTACGCGCTGACGGAGATCGCCAAGATGTTCGATCAACTGCCCATCACCGACGCGGTGACGGTGCAGTTGTTCCCGTTGCAGAACATCGCCGCCGAGCAGTTCGCCCGCATTATCGGTGAGTTATTTGACCAAGGTAAGCAGCTTGGCCGCATACCCGGCACCAATCTGGAAGGCCTGCCCGAAGGCGCCGTCGGGCCCGCGCTGCTCGATGAGATCGCCATCAGCGTGGACGAACGGACCAACACGGTCATCGTGGCCGGCAAGGAAGAGACAGTGGCGCTGGTGGAAGTCCTTGTGCGACGCATCGATGCCGATGTGGCCGCCGGTTGGATCGAACCACGCATCCTCGTGTTGCGTTACGCCGATGCCAACGACTTGGCTGAAACCCTCCAAGCGATTCTCATTGAAGGCATCGGCAATCTGCCGCAGTCCACGCCGCTGCAACGGCAGATCGGGCGCTTGCGCATGGCCCGTCTTGAAGAAAACGGCGGACGAGTGATCGAGTCGGACATCTTCGTCCCCATGACTCACTTGGTGATCCGCCCGGAAACGCAGCTCAACGCGCTGATCCTCGTCGGCACGCCCATGAACCTTGAAGTGGTCACCGAACTGGTGGCCATGCTCGACATCGAAGCCGCCGCGCCGGGGGCAGCCGTGCGCATTTATCCCATCGAGCATGCCTCAGCGACGCGGTTGGCCACGACCATGGTGCGCCTGTTCGATCAACAGATCCAAGCTGACATTATTCGTGAAGAGGATCGTGTCGTCGCCCAAGCTGACGAGCGCACCAACACGCTCATCGTCACCACCAGCCCCCGCAGCTTCATCGTCCTGGAGCGCCTGCTTCAGACGCTCGATGCCGAAATCGCCCCGCAGTTCAGCGAGATTCGGCGAATCAAACTGAAGAACGCATCGGCGTCGCGCCTGGCTTCCATCGTCGGTGAACTGATGGATGCGAGACTCGAGCGGCTTCGCAAGATCGAGCCGGAGACGGCTGACCTCCAACAGGCGACGATCATCGACGATCCCCGCACCAACAGTCTGATCATCGCCGCCGGCCAGGAGTCCTACGAAGTGATCGAGCGTCTCGTCGCCGATCTGGACACCTCGGACCTGGGGGAGATCGGCCTGCTGGACGTGCTGACACTGACCACCGCCAACATCGAACGAATCGCCGAGACAATCAACGACATCATGGAACGGCGTTACGCTGACATGCCCGCCGAGATCAAGCGCAGCCAGCGGCCGCTGGTGATGACCGATCCCCGCACCAACAGTCTGCTGGTAGCGGCGAACGTCGAGGACATGGCCGCAATCCGGCAGCTCGTGGCGAAGCTCGAAGCGGTGCCGATGAATCCGGCCGTCGGCCTGCACGTCCTTCCATTGGAGGGCACGCGGGCCGAGTTGTTGGCTCCCCGCCTCGAACAGCTCATGCGCGAACGCCAGCAGTCGCTCGGCGAAGCCGCTACGCCCATGGACCGTGTATCGATCGAGCCCGACACCGCCAGCAACAGTCTCATCATCGCCGCCAGCGAGGAGAACCTTCAAGTCATCCGCGATCTGATCGACGCCTTGATCGGCGCTGAGGCGGATGCGGTCGGCGGTTCGACATTCGAGATCCTGCAACTCGCGAGCAGCCGCGCCGTTGATGTCGTGGACATGCTCCAGGATATGTACGTTGAGGAAGTGAACCGTACGCGCGGCCCAAACACCATCCGCGTCACGGCCGACGAGCGCCTCAACGCGGTGCTCGTCAATGCGCCGCCCGCAGATGTCCGCACGATCAGAAGACTTGTCGCCCAGCTCGACGGCGCTCGGCCAGGATCGGTCGTCGAGATAAAGTACATCCCGTTGAGTTCCGCCAACGCCTTGGAAACCGTCAGTCTGATCGAGAACATTCTCAGTGGGCGAGGCATCGGCGCTCGACGTCGATCTCAACAGGCGACGATACTCAAATATCTCCGCGAAGTCGCCGCTGATCAGATTGACGACGAGACCGGCGAGCCGATGACCGAGATGGAGGTCAGCGCCGCCATCCGCGAATCGATCACGCTGACGCCCGATCTGCGCACCAACACCGTGATCATCTCCGCTCCGAAGGAGTCGATGGGCATGATCGAGCAGATGATCCGCGATATGGATGCCTCATCGACCGGTTCGCAGAACGTTCGCATTTTCAAGTTGGTCAACGCCGACGCCGTCGCCATGGCCCAGATTCTGACCGATTTGTTCAATCTCAGCAATCGCGGGAACCTGTACGTCCTCAAGCCGCGCGAGTACCCGCCGGGTGAAGGCGAACCCGCCCGAATGCCGGGCCCCGATGGCGAGCGCATCTACGCCGGGCTTGAGAATACCGAGCTCACCGCAGTGCCCGATGATCGCCAGCAACTTTCGATCACCGTCGATACGCGGACCAACAGTCTGCTTGTGTCCGGCACGCCGCAGTATCTCGACCTCGTGGGGGCCGTGGTCGAAGAGCTCGACGCACTCGAGGCCAACGAGCGCGAGGTCTTCGTCTATCAACTTCGCAACGCTGTAGCCGGCGAAGTCGCACGAGTTCTCTCGCAGTTCATCGAGACGGAGCAAGACAAACTCATCGCGACGATCGGCATCGATCAGCTCGGCTCCGCCGCCCGCCTGTTGGAGCGCCAAGTGACGATTGTCGGCGACGATCAATCCAACACGGTGCTCGTCAGCGCCAGTCCACGCTATATGCAGCGCGTCAAAGAAATGATCAGTGAACTGGATGTGGATCCGCCGCAGGTGCTCATTCAAGTGCTGCTCGCCGAAGTTACGCTCGATGACACCGACGAGTGGGGGTTCGATTTTTCCGCCAATCGCACCCAAGGCGATGTCAACATCAGCGGTGGGTTCAGCCTGGCCAGCGCCTTCGTCACCGGCATGGGCGTGCCGAATCTCGCGATCTCCGGCACGGATTTCAACCTGTTGCTCCGCGCACTTCAATCCCAGGGTCGATTGCAAGTGCTCTCCAATCCCTCAATCATGGCCGCGAACAACCAGCCCGCCCGTATTCAGATCGGCGAAACCATCCGTCTGGCCGAGAGCACCTCGTTTGATCTGGGAAGTCAGCAATCTTCGGTCGTGCCGGAAGACATCGGCATCATCCTTGAAGTTACACCCTCCATCAATCCCGACGGATACGTCCGCATGACCATCACGCCGGAGATCTCCGAGCTGAGCGCTCGCACCACGCAGATCTCGGAGGATTTTTCATCCCCCATCATCACGCGCCGCACCGCCACCACGACCGTCACCGTCCGCGACGGCCAAATGATTATCTTGGGGGGCCTGATCTCCAATCGGTTTGAGCGCCGCGACCGGAAGGTCCCGCTGCTTGGCGACATCCCATTCCTCGGTGCGCTGTTTCGTAGCTCCACGGAGACCAGCAAAAAGACCGAGCTGCTCATCGTCCTCACCCCCCATGTCATCATGAGTCCCACCGAAATCGATCGCGTGGACCAGATTACCCACGCCGAGATCGACCGCCTCTCGCTTCCCGATGAGATCAAGCAGCAGATCCGAAAGAACATTCTGGACGGGACCGGCGGGTTGTACGACGCTCAAGGCAAACGAATCGACACACCCAATGCGTCTGAAAAGGACAAGGAGTAACAACTATCGTGCAGCAACGCTCGCGCATCCATTTTCGATCGAGACTGTTCCTGCCGGCAGCAGTCGCAATGTTTATCCTCGGTTGTCGAACGACGCACGTCGAATACGGCAGCGTCCGACCCTTGCCGCCCGATCCCAAGCCTGCCAAACCGGTCCCGAGCGGCGCCAAGGCCAACGCCATGGCCCTGGCGGTCGAAGGCAAGCCCGCCGACACCGACGGGAACGGCTATCCCGACACGATCGTCGTCTCCATGTATCTGTTCTCGCTGCCGCATGCCTCGCCCATGTTCGAGGATGGTACGTTTGTTTTCACACTGCAAGGCGACGGCGACGCCGGTGCCGACGACGTTCATTCCCTCGGGCAATGGCGACTCGACGCCAACCAGGTCGAGCGCGGCCGAACCATCTATGGCCCGACCCATCTGGCTCGACTCAGTTTGCTGGACATCGGCAGTGATCGGTACCCGCTCATGAGCGCCAATCTCCACTGCCGATTCGAGCCGGCCGACGGCCGAGACCCCATTTCGCCCCGCGGCGTGCATTGGGTGCAACTAGGCCGGTTCCAAGCCGCCCGGCGGTGAGGGGAAGAAGAAGGCATCGAGGCATCGAGGCATCGAGGCATCAAGACATCGAGGCTTGGAGACATGAAGTAGCGTTTCGCCGTCGGGCTTGACCCGGCGGGGGGAAGCGCAGTAATCGCAGAAAAAACCCACGGATTGCGATCCGTGGGCATTGGGCGTTCGGTTTGAGCGAGAAGACGGCGCGCTACTCGCGATCACGATCATGAGCACGGTCGCGCTGGCGCTGCCCGGGACCGTGGAAGCCCTCCAGACAGATTGCGGCCAGGCGGTCGTTAAAGCCGTTGTCGGACAGCCGGTAGTCCTGGCCTTGGCCCCAAATGACGTATTGTCGTTGAGGATAGCTTCGGCTGGTGCCGTAGAGGATGGCGATGGTGCCTTCGGGGAGATTCCATTGAATTGACGAGGTTCGGCTCCCCACGCGGCCATGCACGGGCAGCAGCTTGTGTCGTGGCTGGTCGTGGACGTTGAGCACCTGCACTTTGCCCCCGAAATCGTTGTTTTCATAGAGAACAATCATGCCTTCGTGCACAGGGTTGGAGCAGAGTTGTGCGTGCAGTGGTTGATCGCCGTGCTGATGTCTTCCAAGGCGCTTGCCCTCTGCGGCCGAGGAAGGCGACATCGCGGCGAGCGCGGCGACGGTGGCGCAGATCAATCCGGTACGTATGATTCGACGAGGGGCGGGGAACGTCATGGGTCTGCTCCTTTGGGCGATTGCGGTCACGAATCTGTCGCGACGGCGGTTCCGTTGATGAACAGATCGATCCAAGCGGGGCGTCAGTCGAGTCGGTTTGTGAGGCTTGGGGCGGTCGCGGATCGATTATGAGGCCTGTTGATGCAAATAGAGCTCGATGGCGGTGGTCGGTGCGATTCTCATGATGTAGTGCGTGTGTTTTGAGTTGCGCGCGAGGAGTAAGCGTGGTTTACCGGACAATCAGACCGCGCAAATTTTGCGGGACCGCAGAGGCGGCCGGTCACCGGCGGTGCGTGGCTTGGGCGGCTTGAACGTCGCCAAATTGACGGAAGGTAGGCGAACTGAGCGTGTCCTTGAGCGCTGGTTGGATGTGTCGATTGCTGGTAGGGTTAGGCGCATGTTCGAGATGAGGACGGTGTGTCCGATCGCATGCAATGGCCGTGCGTGATGAATGGAGGGCGTGGATATCGCCATGGTTGATCGGCTGATTCGAACGGCAATCCTCATCAGCGTGTGCGTGAGTCTTTCCGGCTGCAAAGTCGGTCAGCGAGTCATCGAGCACCTTCCGCCGCGGGGCGCAGCGGATGAGGTGATCTACGCGACGGACTTCGAGTCGCCGGTGTGGTATTGGGAGCTTGGGGCGGCGAAGGCGCCCACGAACACGATGACGGTGGACGCCGACCCGCAGAATAAGTTCAAGCCGTTCGACGGAAAGGCCCTGCGTATTGCCATACCCAAAGGATCGCATAAGGGACTGGCGGAGCTGAGCTTTTATTTCGACGATCAAATCGGCTCCGAGCCGGAGGAAATATATTTTCGGTACTACCTGCGGTTCGGTAACGACTGGAAAACGGTGACGAGCGGCAAGCTGCCGGGGATCGTGGGCACGTATGGACGGGCGGGATGGGGCGGCCGGCGCGCCAATGGCAAGAACGGGTGGTCGGCGCGCGGGTTGTTTTCGACGACGACCGACGAGGGCAAGGTTCAGATCGGGTCTTATTCCTACCACGCGGATATGAAGGGCAAGGTCGGCAGCGCGTGGGAATGGACCAAAGGCAAACGAGGGCTTCTCAAGCGCAACCGCTGGTACTGCATCGAGCAATACGTCAAGCTCAACACGCCGGGCAAAAACAACGGCGTCGTGCGGGGATGGGTCGATGGTAAGCCGGCGTTCGTGAAAAAGAACATTCGATTCCGCGACGTGCCGAGCTTGAAGATCGAGCGCGTGTGGCTCGAGGTGTACCTCGGCGGCTCCAAGACGGCGGCGAAAGATCATCATCTCTATATTGATGATGTCGTCATTTCGCGCAAGTACATCGGACCCCGCCCCCGGAAGTAGCCCTACCTCCGTACATAACTGTCGTCTTGGCCCGGTTTATTGAGTCCTGTGAGGGCAATGATCGATGGGTACGTTCAGTCCAGGCGTATCTCTCCCAGCCGCACATGAATATGTGCGGGCGCCCGCGGATATGCATCCGCGGCTGGTACGACTGACCTCGCCGAACATTACGAACACAGGACTCAATAGCCGCGAGCTGCAGGCGAGCGCTCAAGACGGTTTGCTCCACTTGATCGAACAGCCCCGGCGTGGTCTTGGACCGTGCCGTCAACCCGATCCGCGCGGCCGTCGCCGGGTCGATCAAGAGCATTGCTTCGGTGTAGTTGAAGCCGTCTCCGCCGCGCTTTCGCCGGCGTCGGAATTGGACTCGATACCGTGCTCGGGGACGGCTGGGACACCGCTTCCGTATATACCCTCCTGCGCGCGCGTATTGCGATTTATACGGAAGCACTGTCCCCGGTGTCCCCGACCCGCTTCTTGGTAGTGTTAGTGCGGTTTCGGGGACAGCGGTCGTCAACTGGTCACGGTATTTGTTGATGCGTCTCGCACCTTGGGCGCTGGTGGCGGTCATGTCGTCCGCACCTCGTCAATGGTTGAGACACCGACACCTTGCCAGCCTCGGCGGCGCTCGTTTTTCTTGGGTTCGCACCCTTCCCGCCGGAGCCGTTCGTGCATCCCCGGTATGTCTACCTGGACCCCAACCTCTCGGCACCAATTGGTGAGTGAGTCCGTGAGTCGGGCCGAGGCGGTCCATTGCTCGACGTCGAACGTCAGGCATTGCTCGACGAACCGCTCCAGCCAATCCGAGTCAGCTTGGTACCCCTTGGTCGCCGCTAGCACCTCTTGGGGTGTGACGAGCCCAACCTTCTGCCATTCCAGACAACCGCGGACCAGCCATGCCAGTACCCCGGCTGACTCGGCTCGCAGCTTCTCGGGCAGTGCCTTGTCCTGATCCTGATCGGCCACGACGTTATCGAACGGGATCAGCCGTAGCCGTCTCCAGATTGCATGAGTCCGCTCGGATATCACCGGCTTGTTGTTGGTGATGAGTACCACCTTGACCGTCCGGCGAAATTCGAAAAAATCCTTGTGCATGAACCGACCCTTGAGCCGGGCATCGCCGGTGAGTCGCTTCACGAACTGGACTCGTAGGTGCTCGTTCCGCTCCGTCTCGGACGCGATGATGAGTCGCTTACCGAGCAAGTCTGCGATCTCGGTCGGGTGCTGCTGATGCTTCTGCGCTACGAGTAGACCCGGTGCGGCCTCGGATGCGTAGTCACCCCAAATGTCGGCCATCACGTCGATCAGCGTGTTCTTGCCGTTACTCCCGGTGCCGATCCCGATGAGAAGTATCTGTTCGGAGATATCGCCGGTGAGGTACATTCCGAAAGTCTGTTGCAGATACCGCGACAGGTCTTTGCGCCCGCAGACCGTCTCATCGAGGAAACGATCGAACACTGGGCAAGTCGCGTCCGGGTCATACTCGACCGGGGCGAGTTTGGTTATCAAGTCTGCCCGGTCATGGGGTCGCAATTCTCCGGTGCGAAGGTTGACCGTGCCGTTGGTGACATTGAGCAGGAAATCGTCTTGATCGAGCTGGCTGGGTGTGACAACGACCACGGCCTCGGACTTCGCCAGGTCCAGTAGGTTGTGCCGGTATCGAGCCGACTCTGACGATTTCGCCCATGCCAGCAACTTCTGCCGCTTGTCGGCGTCATCGAGTGATGCGGCCTCGCTGTAGAGTTCGCGGACGGTATGCTTGGCTCGTCGCTCGGCCTCGCCGGTATCGTCTCGTTTCCATCTTTGCTCGTCCCAGCACAGCCAACCGAGTGCCTGACTGAACCGTAGATCACCGCCGTGCCGAGCCACGAGTCGTTCAGCGTTACCTGTGTCTGTCAATGGTAACTCGGCTAGTTGTTGCGTCGTGGGTGCCTCGTTGGATGCGGGCAAGATTTGTGCGCTATGCCGCACATTCGACGCTGTATCTTCGTTCGCCATTTTGTGCAGTGTGGCGATGGTTAGAGCCCCATTGCTCTTGAACGTGGCCCACTTCTCTGTGCTCGCGCCGTCCTGCCACTTGCTGCTCGACCGACTCCAACGGTCCCATTCCATGAGCATTGATTCGCTGTCGTCAACAGAGTGCAGGGCCATTCCGATCGAAAGCCAGTCGGCGTAAACGTCGGCGCGTTCAGGTTTCAACCGCCGCAAGTACCGCAGTGCGTTCTTTCGTTCATCCTTGTTCACTGGCCCATTAGGCCGCGTGGTTGGGGCCGGCTTCTGTACTGCCCGAGGAAACTCCGCAAGCGAGTATTGACGTGCTGCATCACACTCGACGAGATCGCACGCTGCGCGATCATCGTATTTGACATTCATAAATCCCGGTGCGCGCATGATGCGAGCCGCATCCTTGATCGACTGATCTGAGTCGAGCGCGTCGATAAGACCTTGCTGTCGGTTTCGCCATTCCTCAAGGTCATGTAGCGGTTCGTCCAACCGCCAGTAGCAGTGGTAGCCGTGTCCCGAGTTGATTATGAGCGTGGGCGTCGGCAAGCTCGCTTCGTCGATCCGTCGGCGCACTTCCGCCAGTGCTACGTTATCGAAATCAACGAACAAGCAGCGAGCTAACAGCACATCGCCATTCGACGACCCGCCTGCCGCGCGTCGCGGGTTGATTCCGAAATAGATGTTGTAGCCGCGCTCGTTGAGTTTCCGCAATCCATCGACGTTCGTGGGTATCTCGGATGCGATGCGCCAGTTTCGATACGCATGCTTCGGGGAGTTGCGGATCAGTCGCAGCTCAATGAGATCGGTCGGCTCGAATATCGCGCCGATGAACTCGTGGAGTACGGCTTGTACCGGATCGGCGATAGTCGGCGTGGTGGTCATTGTGTTGGTAACTCAGCGCGATCGTGTAGCGCTTGCTCGGCCGTTCTCGACTTGGCGAGCAGCTCATCCTCGACCGCCGCGATGTTGAACAACAGACGCCGGCCAGCCTTGAGGTGTGGGATGGACCCGGCCTTCGCCTCGGCTTCAAGCCATGAGGCCGGAACGCCGAGGCTCGCAGCAGCCTTCCGGAGCGGAACGAACTTCGCTTCAGGTGTGGTTGTGTTCACACAGGCAGTATCCGACCGACGTTGCTCGGATCAATACTGCGATACTGTGTTCTTACTCGGAATCTGTTTGAATTGGCAAATCAGGTTTCAATCTGTTTCCCAAACCCCATGGAAACGAGATATTCTTGCAGCGGCTTGTCCTTTGGCAGATGCGGACACGCGGCCCGCAGTTCGTCGTGCGACCAATCTCGGCTCCCACCAGCGGTGACTGTCTTTATAGCCTTCCCTGCTGCGGCCAGTGCTTTCCGCATCTGAACTGACACGGTATTTGGAGACATGCCGCAGAGGTCGGCGAGTGTGCAGTTGACAATCGGATCGGCAATTCCGTCAACATTCCGCTTCGGGGGAGTCTGCAATCCTATTTGCAGAATATCATCCAAACGATTCAGCCGTCGTTGCACCTTGCGCAATGCCGACATTCGGTCCTCGGGTGCGAGTGCGCCCGGCTGTGAAGCGGGATCATCATTGCACGGATACGGCAATAACGCAGCGAGTTCCAATTCATTGATCTCGCCGAGCAGTCCAGCGAGCCATCCCTTCGGTTTGTCCACGAACGGCTCGATTGCAACGGCTAAGGTGGTGGAGTGCCTGAGCGATTCTCTCATGTCCTTGATCGCCGCAAGGAAATCATGCTCGACCCCGTGAAGAACGAGCGACTGTTCAAGGACCTTCGTTTCGTCGTGAGTGATCGCTTCCTCGGCTGTGAGAATCTGCCCCTTCCCATTTACCCGCCTAATACACGGTTCGGTTGGTCGATCGTTTGATCCCAGTTTGTGCAGTCTGGTGTGTTCGGAGACGAGCTGGTTGAACAGCCCGCAGCTTTTTCGCAGCGCCTCGGCCAGCGTGTCTATAGAGTTGCGTTCGTTGCTCATGTCCGCTCTCATGGGCTAGGCCGGGCCGGCGATCGGAACGAGCGGATAAGAACCGATCAACCGGCCAAGCCTACTGCGGTGGCCAGACCGCAGTCGCCATCGATTC
>JACZXL010000207.1 GCA_022571635.1 Planctomycetota bacterium | reverse complement strand
CCCAGGAATCCGCCGCCGCTTCGAATGTAACGCTCGAACGCTGCTTGCTGATCGTCGTTGAGGATGTCGCCGGTCGTGTTCAGAAATACGACTGTACTGAAGCGGGCGAGATTGGTATCCGTAAACGTACTGGAGTCTTCCGTCGCCTCGACGGTCAACCCGTTTTGCTCGCCGAGGTTGTTGATC
Organism: Planctomycetota bacterium; assembly: GCA_022571635.1. Lineage (GTDB taxonomy): Bacteria > Planctomycetota > Phycisphaerae > Phycisphaerales > SM1A02 > JADFNO01. The sequence continues at coordinate 6,654 of JACZXL010000207.1, read as the reverse complement.
GCCTCAACACTGGTTGGGATCGACGCGTGGCGGAACCCAGCCGTCTTGCTGAAGACGAGCACGTTAAGCGGCGGTGATTCTCGATCGGGCGGCGCGGAGACAACTGATTCTACCGGGAACGATGTGGCGCAACCTGTGAGGGCAACCATCTGCGCGACGATCAAATATGACATCAACCTCATCATGCTCTGCTCCGGGCTGCGCGCGTAGGGTCATGACACAGACGAGGTATAGAGGATACCGGATCGCCGGGCGTCGTTACAGACCGCCGGTCGAGTGCATTGAAGCCGATGTGTCAGACTTGCTCTAGCAGGCGGCGGGCTGGCCGTTGGCGGCGATCTGGGTCACGAAGCGGAGCACCCTTGAAAACACCTCTTCACTGCCTTCACCACGGACGATGACGTGTCGATCCGAGGGGAGTCGAGCCAGCACCTTCCGCTTCGAGCCGAGGCGGTTGATAAAGAGCTCCGCGCTGCGGGGCGCCACGAGCGGGTCGTCATCGGCCTGCACGACCAGCGCCGGAGCGTGCACGCGGCCCAGGCTCCGTCGGCAGGCGCGGACAGCGCTGCGCAGTTCCTTGACGCCGCAAAAGTAATCGACTTCGTACGTCGTCTCCGGGTGCTCGGCGCCATAGTTCGGCCGGCAGTAATGCCCGTTGCTGACCCCGAGCTTCCGCATCGCCCGGTTGAGATTGACGATCAGGGGAATCAACGGCGCCCGGCGATCGCGCAGTTGCAGCGGGGCGTTGATGCTGAACACGCCGTCGATCAGAATTTGCGGTTGGGCGGCGGCGATCATAGCCAGCGTGCCGCCGAGCGAAAACCCGCCAATCACGATCCTTCGGCAGCGCTGCTGGAGGATCGCATGGCCGCGCAGCACGGAATCCATCCAGTCCCGCCACGTCACGTCGATCATGTGCTGTGGGGACGTGCCGTGCCCTTGGAGTCGAACGCCGTACACGGAACAGCCGCGGGCATGAAGGTAGTCCGCCAACGGACGAAGCTGCTCGGGGGACGCGAGATAGCCGTGCACGAGCACAACGCCGATCTCGTCGCTTCGGTTCTGAAGCAGGAACGGCTCGCCAACCTCGCGTGGTTTGGCCAGCTCCGGCTCGACGTCGTCGGCGTGGTCCTGCTCGAAACGGCGGATGTCGGTACGTTGAAGCCGCGCGGCGACCTGCTCTCTGAGCTTGGCCGGCGACAGGTTCACGCACTGTTGGACGGCTTGCACGGCGGGTTTCAAGGGCTCCAGCTCGTTGGCAATGACCTGAACCATGCCTTTGAGGCGGATGTCGTGGAAATCGTGCTCTACCAGCAGAGCGGCCCGATCGATGACGTAGCTCTCTGCGTCCACCCGAAGGACGCGCTCCTTGCGCGCCAAGCGCAGAACGTCATTCAATGGGCCAAAGGATGCTCCGGTGAGCAGCGCCGCGATCCCATTACGAAGCGATGGATGAAGGCGGACCGTGTCCAGCTCGCCAAGGCGCACCGCCGCCAAGTACAACGATCGGTGGAAGTCCGCCGCGCAAACACGATCACGCTGCAGCGCGCGCAGACCGTAGCAGAAGAGGTGATCCAGGTTCACTTCCAGGCGGTTGTAGATCGATCGCACGCAGTCCTCGGTCAGACGCTTCGCCTGACGCCCCAGCAACAGCTCGACCCGGCGCGGCTCGGAGAAGATACCCATGACTTTGCGGGCGACCTCAGGCGCCGCGCCCAGGTAGTCTTGCACCTCGATGGGCTCGCCGAAGTGGATGGATATCTCGGTGTCGGCCAGCAGTATCCGCCCGTCCACTTGCAGCTCTTCGTCCAGACGCGGGTCGATGTCGCGGGTCAGGAGCCTCACCAGGCGATTGAGCAGGTTCCACCCCGGGCGAAGCGGATAGAACGTGATGGTGACCGGAACGATGACGACGCCGTCCGTGGAGACCTCATCCGGGTCAACTAAACCGTAGGCCTCGGTGTAATAGGCGATGCGCCGTGTGTCGTTGAGTTCGCAAGCGTCTCGGAAGCGGTGCTTGCTCATCTGAGCCTTGAGCGCAAGCATCGCGGCCCCGGTATGCGGTGGCCCCTGTCGATGCGGACGCTCAAGTCGCAGCCGCCCCCGCCTTACTGTCTTCTTGTTCTTGATCATTCCACCTTCCGGATAGATCAACCAGTCGTGGTCGCCCGTGACGAGATCGCGGATGATGGTTCGGTTTCGGCGAGGATCGCTCGTCGATATCACGCCCAGCGCCGCAATGTATCGACCGAGGAGTCCTTTGAACAACGTGTGCGTGCCGAGGTTGCGCACCGGCCGGCGGGCGTGCTGGTAGATCGCGTAGGGGATCAGGAACGTTTCGATGCGGGTGAAGTGGTTGGCGACGAACAGTGTCGGCCGATCGGTCAGATTCTCGACCCCGGTGACGCGCATGTCGATGCCGAGCAGTTTCTTCAGCACGGTCATCCATCTGCCGGTCGATTTGTACAGAGTCAGTCCCATTCACGTCACCTGAGGTTCAGTCGACGCCTTGGTATCGCCGCGGGCACGGTTGTGTTTCGGCCGCGCGCCGTTCACGCCGGGCCATCCCCAACTGGAATGACGCCATTTTCCAGCCAGCGGAATTGTCCGTCGAGCACGCCCTCAGCCAGCGCGCAGCCGGCCGTTGCGCGATCGGTCCGCACGGCGCGGAAATGCCGGCCTATCCGTTGACGGGCCTGTCGGCAAAAGAGGTCAGCCAGTTGCACTGCGTCGTCGCCGACATCGTCCTCGGTTTCCAGGGATTGCGCATAAGCGCACGCAGCGGCCATGGCGAACAGCTCGGTGCCGATGTCCATGAGGCGCGCCAGCAACAACTGCCGCCGCTCGAGTTTCTGCTGGTGACGAGCCATCGCCTGGAACAACACTCTGGCCAAGCGATGCGAGGTCCGGTCCATGTAACGGTAATGACGAGCCAGGGGCCCCATTGACCGGTAGCGTCGCGGCCAAACCTGCCCCCATACTTGGACGAAGTACCATTTGGAGTAGAAACCGGCGAGACTGGCGGCGGCGCGCAGCTTGCCGGCCCAGGCGGTGTCCGGGTCGAGCAGTTTCATGGCGCGCTTCAGATGCGGATCGAGCGCCTCGCGGGCCAGGAACAGCCGCATGATCTCCGAGGTGCCTTCGATGATCGTGTTGATTCGGGCGTCGCGCATCATGCGCTCCACGGGGTAGGCCGTCTCACCGCGGGCCCGCAGCGACAGCGCGCGCTCGTAGCCTCGGCCGGCCCGGAACTGCATGGTCTGGTCGATGATGCGCCATGATGCTTCAGAGCAAAAGAGCTTGGCCATCGCCGCTTCGATGCGAATGTTGCGCGACTGGTCGGCCCAGTGCGACGTGAGCCACGTTATCGCTTCCATCGCGAACGTGGTGCAGGCGATGTACGCGATCTTCTGGCTGCCCACTTCGTGCTTGCCGATGGGACGCCCCCACTGCACGCGCTCGTTGCCCCATTGCCGGGCGATCGACAGGCATTGCTTGGCGAGTCCCGTGCACGCGGCGGGCAATGTCAGACGTCCGATGTTCAGCGTTTTCAGCGCCAGCTTCAAACCGAGTCCTTCGCCCCAAAGCACGTTCTCAACCGGGACCTTGACGTTGTCAAAGCGAATGACGCCGTTGTGAATCGCCCGCAGTCCCATGAAATCACAGCGGTGAACGACCTCAACCCCGGGCCAATCCGCTTCAACAATAAACGCCGTGATCTGCGACCGCTCCTTGCCGCGATACACCTTCGGGGCCGTCTTCGCCATGACGACGAGCAAATCTGCAATGGGCCCGTTGGTCGTCCACTGCTTGACGCCGCTGAGAATGTAATGCTTACCGTCTTCCGTGAGCGTGGCGGTCGTGCTCATTCGCGCGGGGTCGGATCCTGCCTCCGACTCGGTGAGGGCAAAGGCCGACAAAGCGCCGTTGGCGATGCGCGGCAGGTACTTCGCCTTCTGCGCGTCGGTGCCGAACATCTTCAGCGGTTGCGGAACCCCGATGGATTGATGAGCGGAGATGAGCACCGCCGTGGACGCGCAGTGCGAGGCGACGGCCATAATCACGCGGTTGTAATTCACCTGCGACAAGCCGAGCCCGCCGTACTCCGTCGGCACTTTCATGCGAAAGACGCCCAGGTCGCGCAGCCCTTGAATTACTTGCTTGGGGATCGTGCGATTTTCGTCCACTTCATCGGGGTCGAGGTGCTCGGCGAGAAACACACTGACGTTGTGTACCAACTCGTCACCGATGAGCCGATCTTCGCTACTTTGCTGTGGGAACGGCTGGATGAGCGAGTGATCGGCGCGTCCCATGAACATCTCAGCGGCGAAGCTGCGACCGCCGTCGTCGGTGTCGCGGGCCAATTCGGCAACTTCCATCGCCGCCCGTTGACCCCCGGTCATCCCTCGTGTGGCCATGTGCAACTGACGTTGCTGGGCTTGGGCCGAGGCTGAGGATTTCATAAGGTTCTCAGGCGACATCAGCGAGCGTCCCCATTCGGCGCAGCCCGGTCCGCGTAGAAGCACCCGCCGTCGCGGGCGATCTTTTCAAGCAGCGGCGCCGGCGCAAATCGGTCGCCGAAGCTGATCGCCAGCTCTTCGAGGCGCAGCTTGATCTCCCCCACGCCGCGCTGATCAGCGTAGTGAAGCAATCCGCCTCGAAACGGCGCGAATCCGGTGCCCATGACCATCGCGAAGTCCAGCACCTCCGGATCCGCGACCACGCCTTCTTCGAGACACCGCGCCGCTTCGTTGACCATGATCAGGATCGCGCGATCGACGATCTGATCGTCCGTCAAATCCTGAGCGCTGATGTGGTCTTGCTTACGAGCCTCGGCCGTCACGTCTTTGACTTGCGGGTTCGGCTTCTTGTGGCCGTTGTTGTAAAGATAGAACCCGGCGCCGCTCTTCTTGCCCGTCAACCCACCGGATTCGACAACCGCGCCGAGCGCGCACGGCACCCGCATGCGCTGGCCGTACGCGTCTTCCAGCACTTTCGCCACTTTGTAACCGACATCGAGGCCGACCTCATCGACGAGCGTCAGCGGTCCCATCGGCATGCCGAACTGCTCCAGCAGCCGATCGATCCGCTGAATATCGACGCCTTCCTCGAACATCCACGCGGACTCAACCAAGTACGGCAACAGAATGCGGTTGACCAGGAAGCCGGGGCAATCGCCGACCACCACCGGTGTCTTGCCGAGCCGTCTGACCAGTTCGGTGGCGGCGACAATCGTCTCGCGCGAGGTGGCCCGGCCTCCAATGACCTCAACCAACGGCATGCGATTGACCGGATTGAAAAAGTGCAATCCCACGAAGCGCTTCGGTCGCCGCAGCGCGCTCGCCAGCTCGTTAAGCGGCAGCGAGGAGGTGTTCGTGCAGATGATCGTATCCGGGCGAACATGCGCTTCGATCTCACCTAGGACGTGCTTCTTGATCTCGAGGTTCTCTGCCACCGCCTCAATCACGACGTCCAAAGCGTCGAAGCCGGTGTAGTCGATCGTGCCGGCAATTCGGTGCATCGCAAGGTTCAGCTCGTTCTCGGTCATCTTGCGGCGCTTGACGCGTGCCTTGAACATCCGCGCCGCCGAGGCGAGCCCCGTGCCGATCGCGTCCCAGTTGATGTCTTTCATGCGGACGCGAAGCCCGGCCTGACTGAGCGCCCAAGCGATGCCGCCGCCCATGATCCCCGCCCCCACCACGCCGACGGCGCGAATCGACGGCACGTCTTGCGTGGCGGATGCGCCAACCTTCTTGAGCCGCTGCGACGCTTGGAAGATCCAGACGAGGTTGCGACTGATCGACGTGCAGGCAAGCTCACTGAACGCCTGGGCTTCGATCGACAAGCCGTCTTGCAGCGTTCGCCGGCGATAGGTCTTGGCCACAACTTCCAACGCCTTGAGCGGAGCGGGATACAGGCCGTTGGTTTTCTGGATGATCCCGCGGCGGGCTTGGTGAAACACGAGCCGGCGACCCATCGGCGTGGCGCAAAGGAATCGCAGCCACCGTGGGTGTCGCCGCCTGCGTTGTTGGGAGATCTCGCGTCGTCCGGTTCGAGTCACGATCCGATCGACGAACCGCCGTATTTCGTCTTCAAAGAATTCCGGGGCAGCGATGGCGTCGGCCAGGGCGATTCTGTGCGCCTTGCGGCCGGGCATCGGTCTGCCGGTGAGGATCATCGGCAATGCCCGTCCCAGGCCGAGCAGACGCGGAAGGCGCTGCGTGCCGCCCCAACCCGGAAGGATGCCGAGGTTGACCTCCGGCAGACCAAGCGCCGTCTTGGGATGGTCGGTGACGATTCGGTAGTCACAGGCCAGCGCCATCTCCAGCCCGCCACCCAAGCACGAGCCGTTGATCGCCGCCACCGTCGGCACCGGAAGCTCGGCTATTTTTCCAAACACAGCGTGGCCGGCTTCGGCCTTTTTCTTCGCCTCTTGCGGCGTGCGGATTCGCGCCAGCTCCTCGATGTCTGCTCCGGCGATGAAGCAATCAGGTTTGCCGCTTCGGATCACGACCGCCTTGATCGCCTCATTGATCGCAAGCTCATCAAGCAGCGCGTCCAGTTCGTTCAGCGTGCGCTCGGAGAACGTGTTGACCTTCTCGCCCGGCATATCGAAGGTCAGCCAGGCGATCCATTCCTTGTCGATGGTGAGCG
>JACZXL010000019.1 GCA_022571635.1 Planctomycetota bacterium | reverse complement strand
GACAAGGACAAAGCGAAAACCAAGATGGCGTTCCCGGGGCTCAAGAAGGATGCAGACGTCGAGAATCTGATCGCCTATCTCAAGCAGGTGACGCAGTAAGGCGCGCCGTCTCCGGCCGGATCGGGTGAAAATAAACCGCGAGGGAATGCTCCCTCGCGGTTCTGCTTTGTATGGCGGTCGCGCGCTCATACCCAAGAAACCCGATGCCAACACATTTCACCGGGGCAAATCGGGCGTGCGTATTCGTTGCGTCGCTTTCGAAGTGGGGTGTGGCGAGCGCCGATTCGTGGCATTCTTGGGGTTGTGAACGCCCGGCGATTCAATCATCGGGGCAAAAGCGGACCCGCAACTCGGACGGTAAGGCGATGGAGTTTCTCGGCGTGCTCGGGGTGGTGATCGTGCTGATCCTCGGTTGGGGCATCGCGATCTACAACAAGCTCGTGCGCCAAAGGAACATGGTGCTCGAGGGCTGGAGCGGCATCGACGTGCAGCTCAAGCGGCGCTCGAACCTGATCCCCAATCTCATCGAATCGGTCAAGGGCTACATGGGCCACGAGCGCGGCGTGCTCGAGAAGGTGACCGAGCTTCGCTCCAAGAGCATGGCGGCGGGCGCCCCGGGCGAGAAGGGCCGCATCGAAGGCGCGCTGTCGCGATCGCTCGTCAGCTTGTTCGCGGTCGCCGAGGGATACCCCGACCTCAAGGCCAACCAGAACTTCATCGATCTGCAGAGCCAGCTCGCCGAGATCGAGGACCAGATCCAGCTCGCCCGGCGCTACTACAACGGCGCGACGCGCAATCTGAACATCGCCGTCGAATCGTTTCCGAGCAAATGGGTGTTGCGATCGAGAAGCTTGCCGCGCAAACGAGCTTCGCCAAGGACTTGCACATCGATTAGATCGGTCGTGAGAGAACGTCTACTCAAGCCGTGTGCGCTCGGTGATTTGAAACTCATAAAGTGAGGTCAGGTCGTCTGCTGACAACTGAGGCAATGCGTTAAAGCGGTCGATAATCGCTTGGGGATCATCGCTCGCCAGTGCGCCGAGCGCTTGCCATTTGTTGCTGAGCAATTCGTCGAGATTCGCGGTCGTATTCCGCGCGTGACCCGCTGGGTACATCACGAGGCCGCTGTCGTAAGCTTGGCCGTCACGATCGGTAATAATCACCGAAGTCGGAATCCCGTCCGGGTACTTCGCGTCGTACTCAGGGCCGCCGTGCTCGAACGTCACCTTCTCCATTAAAGCCCGCGTCTGGTGATCGAAGATCGCCTGCTCGTTGTAGTCATCGGGCATAAGGATGAGCTTCTTCCAATAGCCGTCATTCGTATCAGCGAGGGTGGTGCTGCCGCCCCCGCCCCGGAATCCTGAGCAAGTTGCATCGCCTTGCGCAACACGGTGGCGATGATGTACACCATCGAATGATCCGCGGACTGCCTTGTCTGGGGGTCGCGCTTGGCGGGGTCGCCGATGATCCCGAAGGCAGGTTCGTAGGCGATGACCTTGATCGACTTGATGTTCTGCGGACCATCCAACAGTTGCGGATTTCGTTGAATCAGATCGATCAGTCCTTGTAATGCGCCGGCGGATTGATGCTCGTATAGCCCCAGCTTGAAGTGCATCCCCATCACGGCGAAGTCGCCGTCGGAATGGGAGAGCACCAGATCGAACGGCGAGTCGCCATCGGTCGGCTCGAATTGCCGCCAGATCGCCTCGGGGTTGCGGAAGATATCCCCTGGGCCGACGAATCCGCGCATCGATCGTTGCATGGACAGGATCGCTGCTTCGGTGGTAATGGCGGCGGAAGCGCCTTTGGAATCGGACAGTTGATTGCCGGCTCGTATCGCGCGCCATGGGATGTAATGCGCGACGGTCATGCCGATCGCTGATTCGATCTGCTCGGCGGTTGCGCCGCGCATGGCGCCATAGGTCGCCGCTGAAGCAATCGCCCCATGAACGACGTGATCGATCTTGTAGGTCTTGAGGCTGAAGACCTCGGCGAGCCGACCCCGGATTTCATCCAGCAGCACCATCCCGCGCAGCGCGTAGGCGCCATCCTGGTTCGCCAGTTGCGCCGCTGCGACCGCGACGGGATAGAAATCGTTGTGGCCGAACTCGCCCGCGGTGTGGCCGAGCTTGGGGTTGTAGCCGAAGTTTGTGCCGTTGGAATCCCACTCGCGCACCGCGGCACAGTTGGCGACGATCGCCTTCTCCGGCGCGAGGGGTTTGTTCGATCCAAAGATCGGCACGCCCCCGCCCCCGGAAGTCTCGTAGCTGAGCGCCTCTTCGCGCAGAACGGTCGGGGCGTTCGTTCCCAGCGCGATCGCGGACAGGCCGCAGATCATGCTATCGGTGAAGAACATCAACGTGCGATCCAACACGGCTTCGTCCGGCTCACCAATGGAGCCGTCCATAAAGTCGACCGCAAACTCGCCGATCCCCAGCGCTTGGTTGGAATCGCGGGAAAGGGTCACACTTGTTGTTGTGGCTTGTGTTGTCATGGCAGGTGCGTTCTTGAAGCGCGGGCCTCGTTGAATGAGAGCAAGCGAATTTACACCTAGCCCTCAGTCATCTGCAAGGTTGGCGGCTATGATAAAGCCCGATGCAGACCCAACCGATAGCCGATATCAAACGATGGTGAGCCAGAACCCAAGATCTTACACGGTGAGCGACGGTGACCTTGTGCTGCTTCTGCAGGAGGCCGAAGAGGGGGGGTATGTTGTCACTTCGCCGCTGGATCCACAACTCGTCACCGAGGCTGAGACGATTTCCGAGGCCTTTGCCATGGCTCGCGACGCGATGGAATCTCTGCAAGAATCACGAGCCAGGCTCTTCGAACAGCTCAAAGCCGCTGAGGGCGGCGCCGCCTAGACGGGCGACGGCACCTCGAGCTTCTCACAAATCGCCCGAACTGTTCCCCGCTTCAACTCGTTATGCCGTGGCACCGACACTTGCCGCAGTGTCTTGGCGTTTATCCAAACATCGTGCCGACCACCGTGGTGATGCAGCTCGCATCCATGCTCACGGAGATGTCTCTCAAGATCGCGGCGTTTCATAGCATCGCACGACTTGGTTCGTTGGCCTTAGGAGCTGGAACCAAGATACTTCAGCACGTGATCGACCTCATCAGTCGAACCCATAAGGACGCTCGTGCGCTGGTGCAGTCCCGTCGGTTGGATCTCGAGAATGCGCTGTTTTTCCGCCAACGCCTTGCCGCCGGCCTGCTCGACGATCATCGCCATCGGATTCGCCTCGTACATCAATCGCAGCTTGCCTTGCGGATGCGCCTTTGTCGGCGGATACATGAACACGCCGCCCATGAGCAAGGTCCGATGAATGTCCGCGACCATTGATCCGATGTATCGACCCGAGTAGCCGTTGGCGTGCGCCCAATTCAGATATCGTTGATATCCCTCGGGGAAACTGTCGTAGTACGCCTCGTTGATGGAGTAGATCTTCTTGGTCGAGGGGATCGTGAGCTTGGGCTTGACCAACACGAACGCGCCGATCGATTGATCCAGCACGAACATGTCCACGCCGTGCCCGGTGGTCAACATGCACACCACACTTGAGCCGTACAGAACGTACCCAGCTGCGACCTGCAACGTGCCCGGCTGAAGAATCAGATCCTCGGGCGCCTCGGACTTGAGGTCAGTGGTGCGGAGGATGCTGAAGATCGTTCCCACGCCAACGCTGACATCCAGATTGGATGAACCGTCCAGCGGATCGAAGATGACCGCATAGTGACCGCCCTCGGCATTTGAGCGAAGGATGATGGGTGTGTCACCTTCTTCCGAGGCCAGCACGCCGACGTTGGCCCGGTCACCCAAGCACCGCATGATGATCTCATTGGCGATGACATCGAGTTTTTGTTGCGTATCGCCGGTGATGTTCTGAGTGCCAAGTGAGCCGAGCACATCTTCAATACCGGCGCGGCGGACTTTGTTCGCAATCGCTTTTCCCGCCAGGGTGATGGCGGAGAGGATCCACGAGAAGTCGCCAGTCGCACCGGGGTATTCCTGCTCCTCCGCCAGGATGTGGGTCTGCAGCGACGTCAGGTTGTCTTTGGTGAGTCTGGGTTTCGCGGTGTGCGGGTCGGTCATGGCGGGGCTATGATGCGAATCTTGATTGAAAATCCACCTGGCACTTTCGCCCTTGGATAGACGATTGTAGCGACTACGTTGAAGTCGGCGGTCGCGGTAGCGCCGATCGTCCTCGGAGCTGATTGCGGTTGATGGAGTGATCCAAGTATGTCACAGCCAGTGATTCTCGCGGCCAAGCGTACCCCGGTCGGCCGATTCCTTGGGGGCTTGAGTCGAACGCCCTCGCCGCAGCTCGGCGCCTACGCCATCGAGGCTGTGCTCGAAGCCGTGCCGTCGGCCAAGGAACATATCGACGAGGCGATCTTCGGCTGCGTGCTTCAGGCCGGCCTGGGCCAAAACCCCGCTCGCCAAGCGGCCCTTAAGGCTGGACTCCCCGACACCATCAACGCGCAGACGATCAACAAGGTTTGCGGGTCGGGACTTCAATCGGTCATGCTCGCCGCTCAATCGATCAAAGCCGGCGACAACGAGCTGGTGCTGGCCGGCGGCTTCGAGAATATGTCGCTCGCGCCGCACCTGCAGTACGTGCGCACCGGCGTGAAGTTCGGCGACGGCACGATGATCGACCACATGGCTCACGACGGCCTCACCTGCCCCTTTGAAGGTTGGCCTATGGGCAATGCTGCCGATCACATTGCCGAGAAACACAGCATCTCGCGTCAGGAGCAGGATCGATTTGCCGCACAATCACATCACCGTGCCGCTGAAGCGATTGAAAAGTGTCACTTCAAGGCGGAGACGATCGCATTGACCGGTGAGCAGGTGGGGAATCGCAAACAACCGGGACCGGATGGCGGTGTCTCGGCCGATGAAGGCATTCGCCCCGACACCACCGCCGAGAAGCTCGCCAAGCTACGCGCGGTTTTCGCGACCGATGGCACGGTGACGGCCGGCAACGCTTCGCAAATCTCCGACGGCGCTGCGGCCATCATCGTCGCTTCCCCAGAAAAAGCCGAGCAGATCGGCGCTCAGCCTCTCGCGCGCATCATCGACTACAACACCGTCGGCGTGGCGCCCAAAGACATCTTCGATGCCCCGGCCAAGGGGGTCGCAGCGCTGCTTGATCGCAACAACCTCAGCGTAGATGACATCGATCTGTTCGAGCTCAATGAAGCGTTCGCCGCCCAGGCCTTGGCGAACATCAAACAGCTCGGCATCCCGCAGGAGAAGCTCAACATCTGCGGCGGCGCGATCGCACTGGGGCACCCCATCGGCGCGTCGGGCGCACGTGTCCTGACCACGCTGCTCCATCAGATGCAGCGCATCGACGCCAAGCGCGGCATCGCCAGCCTGTGTCTGGGTGGTGGGAATGCGGTTTCGATGCTGGTGGAACGATAGCGTCGGCGCGCGGTTGGCTCCGATATCGCCCGAGAAATTTGCACGAAGGTCCAATGCGCAACGCGTCATCGTGGTGGATTATCGGTGCGGCTGAAGCCCGTATCGCACCTTGATGAGCGTTGTCAGAGCCCGATAGTGGCGATGGCGGATTCACTGATTCGCACATATACCCTAACCCGAATCATCCAGACCATGCCCGGGAGGTTCTTGAGTGATGTGTGTCGCACGGAGCTGCGTAACGGAATTTACAATTCGTCTCAATTGGACGTCGCGGCGCGTCGATTCCCTGCCGAGGCGATGCCATGGTCCGTGCGGGCGGCGCCGTCGTTCATGCAGATTTCTTGCAGCCCTTTTCTTTAGAACGGCGATCCACATCAGTGTTTTGGATCGCCATTACTGTCAATGATTGGAGTTCAGCACATGGCCACGACACGATCGAAATCGTCCAAGCGTCGCCCCTCGGCGAAGCGTCCTTCGGCACGGCGCGCCACTGCCAAGCGCAGTAACGCCAAGCGAAGCACCACCAAGCGTTCCAGTTCGAGACGAATCTCGGCCAAGCGCGGCAGCCCCAAACGAAAGAGCTCAGCTCGTAAGAGCCACAAGAGCAGTTCCAGCTCGAAGATCGCGCATATCAGCGGATTCTTTGCCGGCAACATCACGAGCCCCGGCCAGATTCACTTCGTGCCAGGCGCCAAGTGCAACGGCAACGTCCAAGCCAATAGCATCCAGATTGACGGCACGATCAAGGGCAACATCTTCGCGCGCAATCAAGTGAAGCTTGGCAAGAAGGCTCACGTCAAGGGCAACATCAGCGCGTTCAAGTTCGTCGCTGAAGAAGGCGCGTGCTTTGACGGGCACATCAAGCTCGGTCGCCGTAAGGCCGCCTGATCTGCCTCAGCAATCTCACTTCATACACGACTTCAGCCGCGTAGCGGAGCGATCTGCCGCGGCTTTCTTCTTGCGCGCTCACGTCGTGCGGTACCGCCCCGCGACCTACTTCGGCACGAAGCTGAACTTTTGTCCGCCGATGGAGGCTTCGTACATCAGCCCGCCCTTGGTCAGTGTGAACACGAGCACGCCGGACTCGTAGTCGGCGTCGGCGGATGCCCCGGCGGTGGCGGCGACAGCTGAAACCTGGGCGGCGAAGGCCAGGTTCCCCGACCTGAAGTGCAGCAGGGCCCCTCGGTTCTGGAAGAAGATGAGCTCGCTATACGCCTGCCCGCCGAGTTGAAATCCGATCGTGCCTTGGGTCAGGTCGCAGAAGCCGGTGACGGCGCCGTCCTCAAAGAGTTCACCTCGGCCGTAGGCGCCGCCCACGCCGATCGCCCCTTTGCCGATGGTGGGGAACACGGCGTAGCCGGAGGATTCGTCAAACAGTTGCTGCATGCTCGAGTCCTGCAGCTTGAAGCTGGAGATGGTTGCGAGCACGTTCTGGTGCAGAGACGCTCGTTTCGCGGCTGTTTTCGGGGCCGTCGAGCAACCGCCGAGCATGACCACGAGCGCGACGGCGAGAACGCTAAGGATTCCGTAATTCTTCATTTCTGATCTCTCCTGTGACCATGAAGTAGGTTGTGCTTTGGGGGCAGTATACGAGATTGAGACCACCACGCATCAAGCCGCCTCGCGCACCAAGACTGAGCTGTCGCAGCGGGTCACGGCTTCGTGTCGGGAGAAAGGATGGTGTGCCCTGCGACTACGCTCCGGTGGCGTTGGCTGCCTCGGGCCACAGCGCTGCCGGAGCGTTCCATCGGACTGGCGAATCTGCATCCTTTTTGATTAGATAGACCCGATCCAGCGGAGGACTCGGCATGGAAAAGCGCCTTCTTGATCCGAACTATCGATTCCGCCCACCCAAGCCGAGCCGGTTCTGGGAATGGGCCCTTGCGCCCGTGCGCCGGCGGGTGTATCGTGAGAGGTACGGCGTGCGGGAACTGGAGATTCGAGGTGAGGAACACTTACAAGCGGCGCTCGGCGCAGGTCATAGCGTCATGCTTGCGATCAATCATCCCGCTCACGGCGATCCGTTCGTCGTATTTGAGGCGATGGCTCGACTGCGCGTACCTTGCTGTTACCTCGCGGCTTGGCAGGTCTTCACCGGCTGGATGGGTCTCAAAGGGTTCGCGTTTCAACGATTGGGAGCGTTCAGCGTCGATCGCGAGGGCACGGACATGCGCGCCTTTCGCACCGCGGTTGACGTGCTGGCCCAGGGGAAGCGATCGCTGGTGATCTTCCCGGAAGGCGAGGTATATCACCTCAATGATCGCGTCACGCCGCTTCGAGAAGGCGCAGCGATGATCGCGCTCACGGCCGCCCGCCGTCGCCGCCGGAGCCACGGACCTCCGCTGTACCTCGTGCCCTGCGCCTTGAAGTATTTCTATCTGGTGGACCCGACACCACAGCTCGAGTCGATCATGGGCCGGCTCGAAGCGCGGATCTACTGGCGCCCGCGGCCGGACCGCTCGCTTGTGGAGCGCATCCATCGGTATGCCGAGGCGATACTGGCGCTCAAGGAGTTGGAGTATCGTCAGGCCCTGGGTGAGGGATCGCTGCCGCAGCGCATCAGTTCACTGTCGGAGCACATCCTCCAACAGATGGAAGCGCGTCACTTCGCGAAGGTGAGCGGCGAGCCGATTCCTGTTCGCGTCAAGCAATTGCGCTACCAGATTCTCACCGAATCGGGCGCGCAGGTGATCGACGACGATGCGGCGGGCGAGTCGACTTCGGACATGACGACACCGGTCGCGTCGGACGAGCAGCGTGCCGCCGGCCGACGCGATCTGGAAGATCTGCACCTGGTGACGCAGTTGTTCAGCTATCCAGGCGACTATGTGGCCGAGGATCCCACCGTCGAGCGCATTTGCGAGACGATCGATAAGTTCGAGGAAGATGCATTGGGTACGGACTGCGCCGGGGCCCGGACGGATCGTCGGGCGATCCTTCGCTTCGGGTCGCCGATCGACGTGACCAAGCAGTTCGCCGCGAGCAAGGGCAAGACGCGCGAGACCGCCGCCGCGCTGACGACGATGATCGAACAGCGCATGCAGGAGCAGATCGACCGAATTCAGCGCGTGTAGGCGAGCGCGTTTCACCGCCGGTGACCCTTTGGTCTGCGGGCTGGCTGACCAGGGGATATCATCCATCATCGACAATGGCTGCGAGATAAGGAAACTCCATTCATGACGCAGGCTGATCCGGTGACGTCGCCCAAAGCATCGCGAGACGAAGCGCTCGCCGGCATGCTCTGCGTCGATACCTCGGGGAATCCCCGGATCCCCATCCTGATGGAGATGGTCGGCGCGATGAGCCGAGCCGTCGATCCCAAGGAGGTTCTTCGAATCTTCTCCAGTCGGATCGAGGAGCTGTACGGCCCTCGCGGCTATGTCTCGCTCTCCACCCGCGGGCTCGGTCCCGGGCAATACAAGATCACCCGCTTGCTCCGCCTCGACGGCTCCGACACGCTGGGGACAGCGGACCCCTGGGTGCAGTGGAGCGATCTGCCCGCCCATCGCGGTGGGTTTTTCGGCGAGATCATTCGATCCGCCTACCCCGAGCTGATTCACAATTTGAATCTTCGCCACGATCCGGTCGTCGGCGATGCTCTGGCTCGTTACGGATCGATGATGGCCATACCGCTGTTCGACGACGGTGAGCCGCTGAACTGGGCCATCTTCTTGAGAGATGAGCCTCAGGGCTTTACGGTCGAGGAGTTGGAGCAGGCAATCCTTCGCGCCAACCTCGTGGGCACCACGGTCAAGAGCGTGTTGATCGCCAAGCAGCTTCGCGAGGCCCATGCGCGGATTCGAGCGGAGGTCGATCACGTGGCCACGATTCAGCGGGCGCTCCTTCCAAATCCGTTGCCGGAAATTCCCGGGTTGACGATTGTGGCCAGTTACGAAACGTTCGACCAAGCCGGCGGCGACTACTACGACTTCCGAGCGCTCGGCGATCACGGCGACGGTCGCGACCCCGACCCCAACGGCTTGTGGGGCATTCTCATTGCCGACGCCTCCGGTCATGGCCCGGCGGCCGCGGTGGTCATGGCCATGCTGCACGCGATCCTGCACGCCTATCCGCGCCGACCGGACCGCGCCGCGGAGGTGCTCGATCACGCCAACCGGCACCTGGCCAGCAAACAGATCGAGAGCTCTTTCGTGACCGCGTTCTTTGCGTTGTATGACCCGCGGACTCGTCGACTGACCTATGCGCGGGCGGGCCACAATCCGCCGCTGCTGAAGAACCCCGGGTCCGGCGGTTCGGTCAGCCGTCTCGAAGCCGTCGGCGGCGTGCCGCTGGGCGTCCTGGACGAGACGACCTACGAGGACGCCCAAATCGAGCTTCAACCCGGCCAAACTCTGGTGTTGTATACCGACGGCATTACCGAGGCCCGATCGCCCGACGGCGCGATGTTCGGCGTGGGCGGCATCGAGCGCGCCCTCATCGATTGCACCGGCGATCCCGCCTGTGTGGTTCAGTCAATCACCGATACCCTTCACGATCACGAGGCCGGCGTTCGGCCGAACGACGACCAGACCATCATCGCCATTGGCGTTGAGTGATGGAATCGCTGACTGTTCACCGCAGAGGCGCAGAGAAAAACGTCGACCGGTACGGAGGCCTGGTCACTTCAGTGACCAGGTTCTTCGCGCCGCGGTGAATTCTCCTTACCGTTCACTTTGTTCGTAACTTTGGGCATAGAACGCCAGCGCATCGCGAAGTCCGTCCTCGAAGCCCATCACCGGCTCATACCCAAGCAAGGACTTCGCCGCCTCGATACTTGCGCAACTGTGTTGTACCTCGCCCACCCGCGGCGGGGCGAACTCACACTCACCTTGCACACTCAGAATCGCCGCCATACGCTCCACCAGCTCCAGCAGGTTGTAACTCTTGCCGCAGGCGACGTTGACGACTTGACCCTGCAACGGCGTTGGGCAGGCTCCGGCCAGAAGGTTCGCATGGACCGCGTTGCTCACGTGCGTAAAGTCGCGTGTCTGTGTTCCATCGCCATAGATCACAGGCTTGCGCCCTTGGGAAAGCGCCTCGGCGAACTTCGGCACCACCGCTGCGTACGGTGAGTCCGGCCTCTGTCGCGGCCCGAAGATATTGAAATACCGCAGGCTCACCGCGGACAGCTCGTAGCATTGCGCATAGGCGCGAAGCATGTACTCGCCGGTGCACTTCGCCACCGCATACGGCGACATCGGCTCGGGCGGCATCGTCTCCACCTTGGGTGAGGTAGGATTGTCGCCATACACGCTGCTCGACGCTGCAAAAATCACACGCTTGGCCCCAACCGCCCGAGCTTTCTCCAGCACCCCCAAGGTTCCCGTGGCATTGACCTCGTAGTACCGTCGCGGCTGGTCAACGCTACCTGGTACGGAGGTCAGCGCCGCCAGATGAAAGATCATCTCGACGCCCTTGCACGCCTCCGTCAATGCAGCGTCGTCCATAATCGACCCACGCACCACGCGCACGCGATCTGAAACCTCGGCGAGGTTCTCGTCGCGCCCCTGGCTGAAATCGTCCAGCACACAAACGTCAGCGCCGTGGTTCACCAGCGCGTCCGTCAGGTGCGAGCCGATGAAACCCGCCCCGCCCGTGACGCAGACCCGACGGCCCTCAAATGCGTTTTGCAGATCAACAGACATGTGGCCGAACAGTGTAGCCGCTGCTTACCGAGTGGAGCGGCAGACTCACGGGCACCGCTAATCGCCCGCATCACGCTGCGGATGACCCCCGTCCAAACGACGTATCACCGTCTCGTACACCGCCGGTGGCGTCTGGGGCGGCAGATTGATCGCGAACGCCTCGGCGCCGTCGCCGTAGCGGCTCTGGGCATAACGGATCGATTCGGTCATCAACGTGGGGATCGGTTTATGCCTTTGGACCGCGCCGTCCGGTGATGATTCTCCTTGATGCCTTGATGCCTTGATGCCTTGATACCATGATGCCTCGATGCCATCTGCCACCCGCATTATCATCGGGATCACCGGGGCCAGCGGCGCCGCCTACGCCCGGCGCGTCATGCAGTTGCTGGCCGAGGCGGATGTCCAAATCCATCTGACCGTCTCCACCTATGGCAAACGGCTGCTGTTTGAGGAGCTGGGCCTCAAACGCCTCGACCCCGATGCGCTGACGTCCGGCCGCGGCGAACTCGTCACGGTCTATAACGACAACGACGTCGGCGCTGCCATCGCCTCCGGTTCGTTTTTACATGATGGAATGATCATCGTGCCGTGTTCGAGCAATACGCTCGGCGCGATCGCAGCGGGGATCGGCGACAACCTGCTCAAGCGGGCCGCCGCGGTGACGCTCAAGGAGCGCCGGCGTCTGGTCCTCGCCGTGCGCGAGTCGCCCGCCAGTCACATCGATATTTGCAACATGAAGCGGCTGAGCGAAGCCGGCGCGATCATCGCCCCGCTCTCGCCTGGTTTTTATCTGCGGCCCCAAACGGTGGATGATCTGGTGGACTTCATGGCCGGGAAATTGCTCGATCTCGTGAACGTGCCGCACGATCTCGACACCCGCTGGGAACAGCGCCTCGCGGACGAGCGCGCGCAGCACTGAGGATTCTTCGAACGGCGTCGTGCTCCCGGCAGCGCACTTGAACGCGATAGAAGCCCACGGGCTCGAGCCCTCACCCTTACCCACATCTCAGGTGGGTAAGGGTCTTTGGCATCTGAGTTCTGCTCCCTCCACCAGCAGACTGATGTCGTACCAGCCACGCCACAATACTTTCCAGCCCGGCCGGGGATCGTGCTTCCGATCCAGATAGCCGCCTCGCTTCGCGATCGTCAGCATGAATTGACGCGGCGTCAGTGTGCGTGCTTCGTGTCCGCCCAGTTTGGCCACCATGGCAATCCACGTCGCCGGCGCCCAGCGATGCAACGCCTCCGCATCCTCCGCTTCCGCGTGCGACGGATCCGCCAGATCACGCAACTGCAACAGACGAACCGCCACCACCGAGAGCAACGCCGCCAGACGCAGGTGATCCTCCGGATCATCCAGGAGCGACATCTCCACGCGGCAACCTTCCTTCAACGCGCGATGCCATTCTTCGATCACCCACCGTCGTTCATAAAATCCGATGATCGCTCTGGCCTCCCCTTCACTGGCAACACGTTCGCTCGTCAGCAGCATCCAGTCCACCGCGTCCTCACCGGCCGGCGAGGCATCCTCGTGCAAATACACCGACCACACCGTGCGCGGCGCATGATCGCCCGGATGATTGTGCGGCGGTTCCAGCACCACCTTCGCGAAGCGGATCGAGACCTCCGCCGTCCGTTGGCGACGCATGATTCTTCCGGTCTCATCACGCTGCGCGCCGATGCGCACGGTGATCATGCCGCATGAGGACTGCTTGTGCATGAATGACCACAATCGATCCTCGCCGCCGTTGATCCGCCGATCGTGATCCCGATGGAATCGGGACAGGACGAATCCGGCTTCCTCCTCCTCGCACGCCTCCATGAAGTTCAGATCATCCGATGCGCGATCCGAGACGTGCACGAACCGGCGCCCCATCGGTGCATGACCGATCGCTTTCGCCGCCTCCGTCCACACGCACGATTCACGCCAGCGGGCTTCCCGCTCAAGACGCGTCTCACCGGCCGGCGTCTGAACACGCTGGAAGAACCGCTGATCCAGTATGCCCAGCAGCCGACCATCCGGAAGCACCGCCAGCGTCGTGTGCTGCATGCGGTCGCACCGACCGCTCAGGTGCGTGTCATCCTGGACGCACAGCACGAGGGGATAGCCGGCACACGTCGACTTCGTCAGTTGCTGATGCGGCTGACCGATCGACCGGGGATCGACCGCCTCATTGCTCAGCAGCCGATAGGCCGCCTTCAGATCCGACCACTTCTCACACTGCCGGGGCAAGGTTGCTCCCGGTCGCTGCGCCGCGGCCGCCGCGAGCTGCACGAGCCTTTTGAGCGACGGCGATCACCGAGATCGGCGTCTGCGAACTGCGTCATCGCCCATATCATCGCATCCTGCGACATCATTGACGACCTCCTGTCTGTCAAGTGGAAGAAAAAACGGCACATCGTTCAGATGTGCCGTTGGTCTCCAGAATTGTGGGTAAGGGTGAGGGCTCGAGCCCGTGGGCTTCAGTAAACGTTCATCCTGCATCACCCACGTTGTCGCAATGACCAGACGAAGGCGCCTTCTTGGGCGTGGTCTTGAACGTATTGCACGACGTTATCGAAGTGTGCGCGATCCTCAATCGGCACGATCTTCGTTCGTTTGGCCCATATCCCGCCGTGCCCCGTCAGTCCCGCCTCACTGAGCGCTCGACTGCTCCTTGATTTTGCGATTCCCACGTAATGCCGGATCGGATCAATGATCTGTTTGATGTGAGCGGTTCGTCTCACCAGCGCGAACCCTGCCAGAAGATGGATGTGCAGCGCCGAGACGGACAGATCCTTCACCTTGATCTTGTGAAACTGAAGCGCCTCGATCATCGTGCGGCAAACCAATTCGCGCTGCGGTGGTGAAAGCAGAATCGGCTCCCGCGTCATCACGGATTTCGCGTAGGCCAGGCGTCGATCATGTGTTCCGATCGGCGGCGGATTCTTGTAATCGCCCTCGACGTGTTCGCGATGATGTCGAGTTCGCCAACCGCGCGGGTCGCCCGGCAGCCAGTTGCCGTACGTGCTGCCGATGATGTGATACCAGCCGTTCCACGCGGGCATATGGACCGTATCCTCTTGTTTGACCGAGCTGCATTGTACTGGCTGCGGCGCTATTGGTCGTAAAAGAAGCCCACGGGCTTGAGCCCGTGGGCTTCTGTGGGTGTTGTGTAGCGGTATCGAAGCAGCGTCGCACCGCGTTGGTCAGTTGGGCGTCGGAGAAAGTCGCGCCGGCTCGATGCGGCGCACCGCTTGCAAGAGCGCCAGATCAATGAGTCTATCCGTGGAAGTTTCACCGACCACAAACGAGCCGCTTGTCGGCTTCGCCTTGACGGTCAGCCCCGCTTGTTGCAAGGCGCTCAGCACCTCATCATCCACACTCGTCGCAAGCACCGTCAACAGCAACGTGTCGTCCGTACTCGCATCAACCAACATTTCATACAGACTCGCCTCCAATACGTTGCGCAATCGCGCCTCGGCCCACGCTCTGAACATGACCGCCTCGAGTTCGGCCTGTGCCTTCAGGGCAAGCTCGATCACAGCCTTGTTGCGCGATTCATCGTCAAGTTCAGTGTTGGCGAACGCATCGCGCATCTTCACGCCGATTTCATAGTCCGGCAGATAGATGACCAGTTCGTCCGTGAGTTGCTTCGCTGTGTCAATCTGGTCGGCCTCGACGAGTTGGCCGATGATGATCGCGACTTCGTTGGTCAACAACGGCCGACCGGCCCGCATGAATAGATGTGTCAACAACGGCAACGCCACGTCGGGCTCCCTGGAAGCTTCCGACCGGGGAGTCTGCGCCTCGGCGTCCTCCAACTCGGTCGCGTCGATCTCTTCAGCCGTTTCGGTAACTGCTGCGAGGGGCGCGATCAAGGGCGCCACGGCGCCGGCATTCTGATCGTCAGCCTTATTCGCCTCGACGAGTTTCTTCAGATCGTCGAAGAGGCTCGCCTTACCAACGACGGCGGCGCTACGGTCGATGTTGTCCTTGGCTGCTCGGTCATCCCTTGGGAGGTTCGCAAAGAACGAACGCAGTTCGATACCGTCACGGTCCTTGCCGCCGGAGACGTACCCTGGCAGTATGTGGATATCGGTACGTAGCGACCAGTTGCCATCAGCGCTGGATTCGACTTTGCGGTCGCCATCGCCCGGGTCACCGAAGACGGACCCGCCGCCGCCACCGCTGAAACCTCTGCCACCGCCTGAGGCGGGCGCTGCGCCAACGTAGAAGCCGGGATTCAAAGCACTAGGCAGATCGAGTTCCGGGGCGTTCTGGAAGCTGGGGAGTCCTTTCAGCCGGCCGCGTGCGCGGATTACTTGGCCCGCTTCGTTTACATAGAGTAGAGGGTTGGATCGATGTAGCTTGTAAGCACCCGTTGTCTCGCCGGCAGCGCGCTGGCGCGTGTCAAGCCGAAAATACATCGCTCGTTCACTTGCACGGGGGGGAAGCGGTCCGGGCGGTTGCATAAGCATTACTCCGCCAATATCGAAACCCTCGAGCCCTGTCTCGCGCCGTTGGATGTCAACGCGACTGCCCGCTGGAGACAAGAGAGCGTTCATCTCTTCTGCCACGGCCTGCGGATCCGCATTGCGAAGTTCGACAACCTGTCCTCGCCCCTCTTTTAGGAAGCGAGCGACGATGTCTCCCGATAGAGAACCATCAACCATTCCATCGCCTTCGGCCGAGCCGAGCGTATCTACGCTCATCAGACCCAGCTTTGCGCCGAGGTGGATCTCTTGACCCACTGCTTCTTCAATCATCCCACCGAAGATGCCTTCATATGAAACACCAGCCGGCATCTCGATGGGAACGGCGACCAGCACGGGCTTCCCATCGATCGTCAAGCGCGACTTCTCAACCGCGACGAAGCTCGTGTATTGCGTCATGATCTGGAACGCTTCACCCAGCGCGACGACTTGCTGCTTCAGATCAGCGGGGAAAGCGTTCGCCTGCGCTGCGGCGAGATCCTGATTCATGATCTGCTCGACCTTGGCCCGAGCCCATAGCGTCGCAATCACATCATGCTCCGGCTGGTCTTCGGCAAACTCCAGATCAACCACGCGCTCATACGGCCCGGCCCCGGTATTGCCCGCAATCGTCAGCGTCCCTTTCCCGGCCTGGGAATACCGCCCGTGAATCACCAACGGCTGCACATCAAACAAATCAGGCACCGAATCCAACGGCGGAATCACATCCGTCACTTCCAATCCATCACTGAACGTGAGCGTGATATCCGTCAGCACCGGCGTCTCGACACGTTTGGTAAAGCGCTCGACCGCCGCATCGGAATCACTTTCCAGCAGGACGAACTCCGCCTCGCCGCGACCGGCATTGGCCATCCCCTGCAACAGGTAGCGGTTGACGGAACTGCCGATGCCGAAGCTGAACACGCGCGTGGTGTGGGCATTGTTCTTGATCGCCCCGATGATCGCCATGTCGTTACCCACATAACCGTCGGTGAGGAACAGCACAATGCGCATGGGCTTCGCGGGCGCTTTCTGCATGCCCACCAACCAAGCGCGGTTGACGATGAGCACGCGCTTGCCGTTGATCGTGCTCCATGTGCCGGTCATCCCGACGGTCACACCTTGCGGTTGGAACACGGTCGGCAGATCGGCGCGCATCTCAATTCGCAGCTTCAGATCATCGCGCACGGGGATCGTATAAACATCCGATTCGCCCGAGACGTGAATGTTCGGATACTCGACAGTGACCTCGACATCGCGCCCATCAGCGGGCAGGTCCACAAGCTGCGCGGCCGTCAACGGACCAGGTTCGTCGATCGGCCGCTGCACCAGCGCCGCATTGATCGCGGTCATCATTTCCGTGCCGCCGCCGCCGCTTCGAGAATTGATAAACGACTGCGCCGCAGCGATATTCTCAGCCGTCGCCGACTTCGGATCGCTCCAAAGGAAGTTGGTGCCGTTGGCGAACGTGATCACGTTGAACGTATCGCGCGGTCGCATGGCGTCGATCGCCTTGGTGATGACTTCCTTGGATTTCTCGATCGGATAACCGCTCATCGAGCCGGAGATATCCATCACGAAGATCAACTCGCGGGGCGGTACGTCGGCCACTTCCACACGGTCCGGCGGCTGAAGGATCAGCGTGAAGAACCCGCCGTTGTCGCCGGCATGGGTGAGCTTGGCTTCGGTGATCGTTTCCGCGGATGTTCGCCAACTCAACACGAAGTCGCGGTTGGGGATTTCGTTCTTGTCCGCCAGCGCAACCGTAACCTTGTTCGGTGCTTCGACGTCATCGAGAAAGTTGTCGCCCTTGATCTCGTGGAGCGCCGACTTGAGATCGACAATGCCCGGCCCGCCGGTGTCGATCGTCACACTGATGGAGATGTCGTGTCCGGCACGTTCGCCGGGCTTGACCGGCTCGGGTGTGATGCGACTGGCATCGGGGACCTGGTTGGTGTCTTGGGAGAAACCCGTCCCAATCTGCTTGATCGCGGCGGGGTCGGTAAAGAACCATCGGCCGTTGATCCACCCGGTGCCGTCTGTGTACAGCTCGCCGAACTCTTTGGCGCCGTCGCCGTATTCAGCTTCAAAGCGGTACCACACGGTGGGTTGACCCGCGCCGCCGGTTGGATCACCTTTGCCCCACCACGTATCACCGGGGTATTTGATCGGCTGGGCGGATGTCAACAGCGCATTGAGTTTGCCGGTCTGGAGTGATCCCAGTTCAGTGACTTCGCCGGCCGCGCCGACGGTCAGTCTGGCCGGCCCCAGCAGAATGACGCCGTGACGTACGGCAAGTTCAGCAGGAACGACGGCGGGACTTGTCATCGACGCGCCGGGGATATACCGCGGGCCGACCACCAT
Source organism: Planctomycetota bacterium (assembly GCA_022571635.1). GTDB lineage: Bacteria > Planctomycetota > Phycisphaerae > Phycisphaerales > SM1A02 > JADFNO01. The sequence continues at coordinate 6,012 of JACZXL010000019.1, read as the reverse complement.
CGGGAAATCGAACGTGTATTGGCCGTCCTTTGATTGGAGCACCTCGACGTAACTGATCTCGACAATGACTTGCGCTTCCGGTTCGATATTGGCGATGGATTGCGTGAAGATGTTCGGCCGCTGTTGTTCAAGCAGGCTGGCGACGTAGCCTTGCGCGCGGGCCGCTTCGTAGATTTGCCTCGCGCGCTCGCGCTCCTTGACTTCACCGACCACGACTCGATCACCGACCGTCATCGTGAGCGAATCGACGGCAGCGCGATGACTCATGGGGAAGGTGTAGACGGCTTCGATCTTGGCCTGGTAGGGGTTGTGGTAGGTCTGCTTGAGGGTGACGCGGCTGAAGAACCCGGAGATCTCGACGTTGACATCGGTGTGCTTGAGGGGGCAGGGGCCGATGAGGTTGCCTTCGTCATCCAGTGCGTCGAGCCGGCCGCCCTCGGGCACCATGATGATGCCGTCTTGAGCCATCGCACGATTTCCGGGGGTGGGGATGAGCAGCGTGATGAGCGCGACCAGAATCATCAACGACGCAGCAAGACGAGAGTATGGGTTCACGGCAAAACTCCTGAGCAACACAAACGGCGATGGGCGCGCAGTGACACGGCCGGCGATCTGCGGTTCGCGCGCGGCCGGATGATCCTTGAAGCGCAGCACGTGCTGTTCGTCGTCAGCCTGCTCAGCCAGAGCGCGAACGAGTCGATCGCGACCGGCGGCGGCGCGCTGGGCGTTTGCATCGTGCCAGGTCCGCAGCATCGCATCCAGATCGTCGCGCGGCGGAGGGCCGGTATCATCGGGCGTACTTGGATTGTTGGGCGTAGTAGTCATGATGGATTCGCTTCACGCATAAGTTCGCCAAGACGTTCGCGGGCCTTGGCGAGCAACTTGTAGTAGCCGCTGCGGGAAAGGCCCAAGGCCGACTGGGCCGCTTGGATCGGGTCGGATTCGAGGTAGTACAGGTGAATGGCCAATCGTTGACGGTCGTCGAGCTGATCGATCGCGCCGTCGAGGCGCTGCAATTGCTCGGCCTGCTCGAGGGATTCGCCGGGGGACGGGGCGTGTGCCTTTCGCTCAGCGGTGCGCGTCAACATGGCCTGGTCCTCGTGATGCCGTCGCCGGCGAAGGGCCCGGGTGTGCTCGGAGCAGACCCGTCGGGCGATGCCGTAGAGCCACGGGCGAAGCTTGTCCGCGGATTCGACCTTGTGCAGGAGTCGGTAGGCACGGATGAAGGTCTCCTGGGCGGCGTCCTCGGCCTCAGCCAGCGACAGCCGCCGGCACAGTGAAAGCACCACCGCCGCGTGGCGGTCGTACAGCCGGGCGAAGGCGTCCTGATCTGAAGCCTGGGCGGCGATCAGATCGGCGGCCTCATCCTCGGCCGTATTGGATATGGCCGCCGCGGACCGGCAGTCTCCGCCTGTGGAAGGCTTTTCTTCAGCCGTAGTGAGGATCGGCTTGGGGCTGGGGGTCGAGGTCATTGGCGAGGTCCGTCCGGGGAGTTATCCGCAGGTCGCAGGAGGTCAGTTCGCCGAGGTCGTTGCGGGAGGCTGGTCTTGGTCTGAATACGGACCGAAGGGCGCAACCGGTTCGGCGGCGCTTATGATGCGGGCAATGATCGATTGGTTTGACGCATTCGTCGGGCTCTTGGTTGGCCTTATTTTGGGGGCGGCGGTCGCGGCCGTCCTCGTGCTGTATCGACGGAATCGGCTCATTCGCCAACTGACCAACGTCCAGACCCGGGCTGCATTGCTCGATGAGCAGCTTCAGCAGACGGTGGGCGAGCTGGATCATGCCCGTCGCAACTATGCTCAGACCGACCAGCAGCGCGAGGCCGCCCAGAACAAGGTCACGGCGCTGACCGAGCAACTCATCGCCAAGGACCAAGCGTTCGACGAGAAGATCAAGCTGCTCGAAGATGCTAAGACGGCGCTGAGTGACGCGTTCAAGGCCCTGAGCGCTCAAGCGCTGGAGACGAGCAATAAGCGCTTCCTCACCTTGGCCGAGGAAAAGTTCAAGCCGATCAACGAGGTCCTGGAGAAGTACAACCTTGCGGTTCGTGAGATTGAGAGCAAGCGGGAGAAGGCGTACACGCGTCTGGACGAGCAGATCAAGCAGATCGCCGAGTCACACGAGAAGCTCGGAGCGGAGACGACGAGATTGGTCAGCGCGTTGCGTCGCCCGGAGCAACGCGGCCGGTGGGGTGAGATGCAGCTTCGCAACACGGTTGAACTGGCGGGGATGACGGAGCATTGCGACTTTGTCGAGCAGCCGCAGACGGATGATTCGACGACGCACGATCGGCCGGACTTGATCGTGAACCTTCCCGGGGGTGGGGTGATCGTAGTAGACTCGAAGGTTGCGCTGGATGCGTATCTCGACGCGGTGCAGGCGGACGAAAATCGCCAGGAGATCATGGAGCGACATGCGCGTCACGTAGCCGAGCACTACAAGCGCTTGGCGAACAAGCGGTATTGGGACCAATTCGAGCGGACGCCGAAGTTGGTGGTGATGTTCATGCCGCTGGAGTCGGCGTTGTCGGCGGCGCTGGACGTCCGGCCGGAGCTTCATGCCGAGGCGATGCGCAATCACGTGCTGATCGCCACCCCGACGCTGCTGGTTGCGATGCTGCGGTCGGTGGCCTACGGGTGGCAGCAGGAGGACGTCGCCGCCAACGCACGCGAGATTTCCAACACCGGCCGGGAGCTGTACGATCGGCTGGCGAAGTTCGTCGAGCATTTCCAGAAGATTGGCGCAGGTCTGGAACGCGCAGGCGATTCGTACAACAGTGCGATCGGGTCGCTGGAGCGGATGGTGTTGCCGAGCTCGCGCAAGCTCAAGGAACTACACGCGACGACTGAGCCTGAGATCGAGTCGCCGGCGCCGATTGAGATTGAAACACGTTCAGTGACGGCGCCCGAGCTGAGGCGATTACCGCAAGGGGCTACGGGTCGTGGCGAGTTGTGACAAGTTGGTCTGCCTCGCTGTGTTGCTCCGAGGGCCGATCGGGTGAGCCGTGCTGCGGCGCCATGGCGGTTTGTTGTTGCGGAGCCGGCGGTTGTTCTTCGTCGAGCCTGGCTACGATCTCGCCTACCGTCGGTTCGCGCAGCAGGACGACATCGCCTTCGGTTAGCCCATCCAGGATCTGGAGGAACAGCTCGGACGCCTCACCGAGTTGCACGCGCCGCTGGGCGAAGCCCGAGCCTTGGGGAAGGTAGACGTAGGAGACAGGGCCGTTTCGGAAGACGGCCTGAATCGGCACGAACAGCGAATCCTCGACGCGCCTGACGTTGATCTCAGCCGTGCACCGCATGGAGGGTTTGAGTCCCAGGTCGTTGCCCTCGGTGAGCTTTATTTTGACGGTGTAGTCTCGGCGGTTGGGGTCACTCCATCCGCCGGCCTCCGCCAGCACGCCGATGCTCAGCACCTCACCATGCAAGACCACGTCGGCCAGGGCGTCCGACGTGACGATCGCCCGCTGGCCGGGCTCAATCAGGCCCGTCAGTGATTCGGCGACCTTGACTTCCGCCACCATCTGGGAGGTGTCAGGCAGAACCATCGCCAGTTGGTTGCGATACAGCTCGGTACCCACCTGCAACGATTGTCCGCCGCCCATCATGTATCGGTAATTCTGGAGACTGGTGGCATGGACAACCAAGCCGTCCTGGGGGGCGGTGATCGTGCAATACTCCAGTTGCTGCTGGTACTTCTTGAGGCGATCTTGCTTGCTGGCTAGTTGGCGCTGCTTGCTGACGACGTTGCTCTGGGCCTTGCTCACCTCAGCGTCTTGACGCTGCTGGACCCGGACCAGTTCATCCTGGGCCTGGCGAAGATCGGACTCCTTTTGCTTGCGCTCCTTTACGTAGGTGTATTTCTCGTAGACTTGGCTATCGAGTTCGGTCTGCTTGAGTCTCGCCTCGGCCTCAACCAAGGCGATCTCATCTTGCTTGAACTCGTCGAGGCTGATGAATTCTTTCTCGTAGAGCCGTTCGGATGCCTCGAAACGCTGCTGGAGCCGGTTGAAGTTCATTTCGGCAATCTGCTTGGCCAGAGCGAGATCCTGTCTTGCGGTAACGACCTCGCCCTCCCGCCACCCCTTGAGCGCCAGATCTGCTAGCTCAACCTTGAGTTGGGCCTTAGCGACCTCCGATTCGCTGTTGTTCTCGTTGATCTCCAGATCGGCCAGGGCACTGTCCAGATCGTTCTGGGCGCCGATGACGGCTTCTTCTGCGTCCTTCGTCTTGCTGCGGAGTTCCTCATCGTTGAACCGAAGAAGAATGTCACCGGCTTTGACGGTTTTGCCCTCTTCGGTGATCTCGGTGATGACCGCTCGAGTCTCCAGCTGGTTGCGGATCTCGATCTGCTTGAGCGCCGCCAGTTCGCCGGAGGCGGGAACCGTGATGTCGAAGGAGCCTCGTCGAACCACGTGTCGGTCCGCGGCGCCGTTCCCATCTCCAACGGACGACGTGCTGCGGACCAGTAGCGTGGCGGTGCCAAGCACGGTCGCCAAGCCGATGATCGCGACCACCACCACGGTCGTTCCTGCGCGACGATTCGTAAGAGCGTTCTTCACAGTTCAAGCTCCGGCAAAGAACTGGCAGACACCACGGACGCCCGTGCTTTGTTCGTTGGGCGTGGCGCGCCTGATTCCCGCCATGACTTACCTTAGTCGGAGACTCGGCCCAAATCGAGCCTATTCAGCCCCGAATCTGCCCCTGTTTGACCTTGTTGGGCGCCAATCCGGCCGGTTTGCCCGCTGGATGGGGGGGCAGTGTCGGCGGCGCTAGACGTCCGGCCGGGAGCTGTGCGATCGGCTGTCGAAGTTCGTCGAGCATTTCCAGAAGATTGGCGCAGGTCTGGAACGCGCAAGCTCAAGGAACTACACGCAACGCCCGAGCTGAGGCGATTGCCGCACGGGGCTACGAGTCCTGAGCGGACTTATCCGTAGCCGGCTGATCGGTGTTGCCGCCTCGTGCGGACGAACGATCGTCGGAGGTCCCCTGCGCAGCATCGCCAGGCGCCGCGTCGTCGCTGCGCCTACCTTCCGGTCGCTTGCCTCGCATTCCCGCCGGCCGCCTCCCGCGCGTTGCTTGTGACGGATCACTACCCATACCTTGGCGCGATCCGCCATAGGTGCGATCGGACGAACCGCGCCGCGGCGCTCCCATGGCCGTCTGTTGGACGCCGGCTCCGGCTTTGTCAATTCGGCTGACAATTTCGCCCAGGCGGGGCTCGCGCAGCAGGACGACGTCGCCTTCGGCCAACCCGTCGTTGATCTGCACGAACAGTTCGGACGCGTCGCCGAGCGTGACCTGCCGTTCGGCGAAGCCTGAGCCCTTGGGAACATAGACGAATGAGACGGGCCCGTCGCGGAAGATCGCCTGGATGGGCACGAACAAGGCGTCCTCGACGTGTCCGACGTTGATGTCGGCTTTGCACCGCATTGACGGCTTGAGGCCGAGGCCGGTACCGCCGCTGAGCAAGATGCGCACGGTGTAGTCGCGGCGATTGGGATCGCGCCATCCGCCGGACTCGGCGAGCACGCCGATGTTTATCACCTCGCCATGGAGAACGGTGTCGGGCAGGGCGTCGGAGGTGACGGTGGCGGGTTGGCCGGGCTTGATCAGTCCGGAGAGTGCTTCGTTGACCTTCACGGCGGCAATGAGCTGGCTCATGTCGGGCAGGAGAATCACCTGCTCATTGGGTCGCAGCTCGGTGCCCACGTCCGGCGGCTGGCCTTGGCCGCCGTGCCTGCCTCCCGTTTCAAGGCTGCTGTAGTAGACGACGAGGCCGGCGGACGGCGCCGTGATCGTGCAGAACGTCAACTGCTCCTGGTAGTCGGCCAGTCGCTCCTTACGGCTCTCGTGCTGGTAGCTCTTGCTTGCGACCTCGGAGCGGGCGGACCCGAGTTCGACCTTTTGCCGTTCCTTGACGCGCTCGCGGTCGGCATAGGCCTGCTCGACGTCCGACTCCCGCTGGGCCTTCTGCTCGACAAAGCGGTATTGCTCATACACCTCGATA
>JACZXL010000018.1 GCA_022571635.1 Planctomycetota bacterium | reverse complement strand
TCAATTCCACCGAAGACCTGGAGCCGCTGATCAGCGCCTTCTTCGGCAAGATGGTCAAAGCAGGCCCGACGGCGATCGCTGAAATCAAGCAGGTTCTCAAGACCGGCAACGAGATGAGCGGATTTGTACACTGCTTTAATCGGGACGAGTGCCGGGAAGGCATGGCCGCGTTTCTGGAAAAACGGCCCGCCGCCTGGACCAAAACGTAGTGCGCCTGGAACCAGCAAACACTTGGCCCCGGGCCAGTGGCGCGGGGCGAAATGGTAGTCTGCTATAATCCGTTGGGCAACGATCCGGGAATCGAATCATGGCCGTCGAACCAGACCTAGAATCGAACATCACCCGAGGCACGAAATCGGTCGGGAACAAGAAACCGGCCGACGATTCCAAACCCTTCGTCGGCCCGCAAGACGGCGCTGAACACGACATCGGCGAGCCGGGCGAGTTTCCTTACACTCGTGGCATCCACCACACGATGTACACCGAGCGGCTGTGGACCATGCGGCAGTTTGCCGGGTTCGGCTCGGCTGAAGATACCAATCAGCGGTTCAAATTCCTCCTCGAAAAAGGCCAGACCGGCCTGAGCACAGCGTTCGACCTGCCCACACTGATGGGCCGCGACGCCGACGACCCGCTGGCACTCGGTGAGGCCGGCAAGTGCGGCGTGTCCATCGGTTGTCTCGAGGATATGCATCGCCTGTTTGACGGCATCAATCTCGGCCAGGTGAGCACGTCCATGACCATCAACGCCCCGGCGGCGATTCTGCTGGCGTTTTACATTTGCGTGGCTGAGGATCAGGGCGTACCGCTTGCTGAGCTGCGCGGCACGCTCCAGAATGACATCCTCAAGGAATTCCACGACCAAAACGAGTACGTTTTTCCACCGCGCGAGAGCGTCAACCTGGTGATCGACACCATCGAATACTGCACCGCGCACATGCCGCAATGGAACACGGTGAGCATCAGCGGGTATCACATTCGTGAGGCCGGCTCGACCGCGACGCAGGAACTCGCGTTCACCCTGCGCGACGGGATGGAATACGTCGAAGCGTCGATCGCACGGGGATTAGACGTCGATGCGTTCGCGCCGAGGCTGAGTTTCTTCTTTAACAGCCATAACGAGTTCTTCGAGGAGATCTGCAAGCTGCGGGCGGCGCGCCGGATCTGGGCCAACACCATGCGCGATCGCTTCGGCGCCAAGAATGAACGATCGTGGTTGATGCGCACACACGTGCAGACCGCGGGCTGTTCGCTCACCGAGCAACAGCCGTTGAATAATGTCGTCCGCGTGGCGTATCAGGCGATGGCGGGTGTGTTGGGCGGGTGCCAATCGCTACACACCGATTCGATGGATGAGACGCTGGGACTGCCGACGGAAACGGCCGTGCGCGTGGCGCTGCGAACGCAGCAGATTTTGGCGCACGAAACCGGCGTGCACCGCACGGTCGATCCGCTGGGCGGGTCGTGGTACGTCGAAGCGCTGACCGATCAGATGGAAAAGGACGCCAACGCGATGATTGCCGAGATCGACGACATGGGCGGGGTCGTCGAGGGTATCCACAAGGGGTATTTCCGCCGATCGATCGCTGAGGCGAGTTATCGTTTCGGACAGGAGATGGAAGCGGGCGACCGCATCATCGTCGGCGTGAATGCGTACGAAGAAGGCAACGACGAGCAGCAGGTGCCGATCCTGCAAATTCCCCACGAGGTCGAGACGCAACAGTGCGATCGTTTGTCCCAGTTCAAGCGGGATCGCGATGAAGACGGCGCGCAGCGCGCGTTGGATGACATTCGCAAGACCGCGCGCGACGACAAGAATGTCATGCCCGCGCTGATCGAAGGTTCACTCACAAGGTGCACCTTGGGCGAAATGGTCCAAGCCCTCGCCGACGTCTACGGCCGCTACACCGGCGGCCCGGAGTGGTGAGCGTGGTAGTTTCCATGGTTTCGATTATCGATTGGCTAGAGTCAAGACCTCTCTGGCAATCGTACCCCTTGTATTTCATCCTTTTCTTCATATCGATTTCCCTGCTCGTAGTAGTTCCGTGTTGGGTGGGGTACTGTTTTGCATATGTCGGTCGAGCACTTCACAAGCACGTGATTCACAAGCGTGAGCGATCGAGGTTTTCCTTGCTCATGGATGGAGTTGCCCGCGGCTTGTGCTTCCTAGGCGGTCTCCCGGTGGGTGTGGTATGCGGCAGCGTCCTGGGATTCTTCATTGCCGGATGGGTGCTCGGCAGGGATGCGGCTTTGATCGGTCTCGTCGTCGGCGCTCCAATCGGCGCGATGTCGGTGGCGATCATGTACGCGAAGGGCTGGGGAAAGGAAATGTCATGATGCCCGAGCTCGCCGCAACGCTCGGCGGTCTCAAAGCTGTACGGGCGGCGGCGGACGTCTACGGCCGCTACACCGGCGGCCCGGAGTGGTGAGTACAATGGACTCGGTAATAGGACCGGAGCGACTTGGCGCGTGAACGCACTTATTTCAAGCAATCTCGATCAACTGAAGGGACTTTGCAAAAGACATCGCGTCAAGGCGCTTTATGTCTTTGGTTCGGCGACGCGGGACGACTTCGATCCCGCCGGGAGCGATCTTGATTTTGTAGTTGAGTTCCTGCCGCAGCAGCGCCGCGGCTTTGGTGATGTGTACTTTCAGCTCGTGGATGATCTAAAAGCACTCTTTGGATGCGACGTCGATCTTCTCGAACGAGAGCCGCTGGAGAAATCAACCAACCACATTCGCCGCGAGAGCATTCTCAGCTCGATGGAGCGGCTGTATGCGGCATGATGATGATGCCTGGCTGCTTGATATGCATCAGGCGGCCATGAAGGCCCGAGCATTCGTCCAAGGCCTGTCAAAGCAGGAATTCGTTGAGGACGAGCGCACACAGTATGCAGTGCTGCGATGCCTTGAAATCATCGGTGAGGCGGGACGGAACGTTTCCCAGGAGCGCCAACAGCAACTTGGCGATCTTCCCTGGACCGGTGTTCGGGGGTTACGCAACAGAATCGCGCACGAGTATTTCAACATCAATCTTGATATCGTATGGAGCATCGTGTCCGACGAGCTGGCGGATCTGATCCAGATTCTGGGTGCAGTCATACCCCCTCCACCGGGAGAACACATTGAGCGGGACGGGTAACACAATCAGCCTGCCAATCGCCGGTTGGGATACGCCCTGGGCGAAATGGTCCAAGCCCTCGCCGACGTCTACGGCCGCTACACCGGCGGGCCGGAGTGGTGAGTGAATAGAGCGAGCCGCCGCGTCCGGGCGGCGGGTTCATGCGTTCACAGTGGGCGCCTTTTGCGCACCTCGCGATCAATCCAAACCTTTCGAGCCCGCGACGGGGATCCCGAAGAAGTCGGGACGGCTCGCGGGCGACTATGCTGTTGCGATTATGAAACTCGCGCTAGTTCAACAGATGGCGACGAATGATCGCCGGGTGAATCGCGAGACGGGGCTTGGGGCGGTGCAACGCGCAGCTTCACAGGGCGCGAACGTCGTCTGCTTTGCGGAACTCGCGTTTGATCCGTTCTATCCGCAAGAACCCGCCACACCGGAAACGCTCGCATTGGCCGAGCCCGTGCCGGGGCCGACCACGGATGCGTTCGCTAAGCTCGCAACCGATCTCGGCGTGGTCATCGTCCTCAATGTCTTTGAGCGCGACGGCGATCACACCTACGACACTTCGCCCGTGATCGACGCTGACGGAACACTCCTCGGCAAAACGCGCATGGTGCATATCACCGACTACGACTGCTTTCACGAACAAGGCTACTACGCCCCCGGAAATTGCGGTGCGCCGGTCTACGACACCGCCTACGGCCGCATCGGTGTCGCGATCTGTTACGACCGCCATTATCCCGAGTACATGCGCGCGTTGGCGCTCAACGGCGCGCAGCTGGTCGTCGTTCCCCAAGCCGGCGCAATAGGCGAGTGGCCGGATGGACTTTTCGAAGCTGAGCTGCGCGTCGCGTCGTTCCAAAACGGCTACTACTCCGCCCTGTGCAATCGTGTCGGGCCCGAGCCGAAGGTGACATTTGCCGGGCAATCGTTTGTGTGCGATCCCGCGGGAAACGTCATCGCTCAAGCCGGAGAAGGCGCCGACGAGATTCTTCTGTGTGAGATTGATCTAACGAAAGTCGAATCTTCACATGCAGCGAAACTGTTTTTGCGCGATCGACGGCCCGAACTGTACGGCGATTGGCTGAGCTGACCTGGAGATCGCACCGCTCATCTATGCTGAACGCATGAACAAGACCGATACGAGGTATCGCCGTTCGCCGGTCGCTTTGTAGACTTCGTGCAGCGTGAACCCCTGCCCAGCCACGCCGGTCCAGCGATTCGATCGGCCGACACGGCTTGGGTTAGGATGAGCAGCATGAAGGCCTGCTTGTTGCATCGACCCGGGCCGGTGCGTGATCGGCCGTTGGAATACACGGATGTCGACACGCCGCAGCCGGGCCCGGGCGAGTTGCTCATCAAAGTCCGGGCGTGCGGTGTGTGCCGAACTGATCTGCACGTCGTCGAGGGTGAGCTGCGCGCGCGCAAGTCACCGATCATTCCCGGCCATCAGATCGTGGGCGAAGTCGTCGAGCTTGGTCAGGGGGTCCGTAAGCCGAAGGTTGGTGAGCGCGTCGGCGTGGCGTGGCTCAATAGGACGTGTGGCGAATGTGCGTATTGCTCAACCAGCCGGGAGAATCTTTGCGACAAAGCCGAGTTCACCGGCTGGACACGCGACGGCGGATTTGCTGAATACGTCGTCGCGCCGGCTGACTTCGTGTACGAACTTCCCGAGACGTTCGACGATCACCAAGTCGCACCGCTGCTCTGCGCGGGGATCATCGGCTACCGCTGTTTGCATCGATGTGAAATTCGAGATTGGCGCGGCGCGAAGCTGGGGATTTACGGCTTCGGCGCGGCGGGTCACATTGCGATCCAAATCGCCAAAGCGCGTGGAGCGGATGTCTATGTCTGTACACGCGATAAGGAACGCCATCAAAGTCTGGCTGAGGAACTTGGGGCAACGTGGGTGGGCACAACCACCGAACCTCCGCCGACGGCGCTTGACGCCGCGATCGTGTTTGCCCCGGCTGGGGAGATTGTGCCGGCAGCGTTGCAGGCCCTGGACAAAGGTGGAACGCTCGTGCTCGGTGGTATCCACATGAGCCCGATCCCGCAGCTTCAGTACAAGGACCTCTACTGGGAGCGCGCGATCCGAACCGTGGCCAACAACACCCGCGAAGACGGGCGGGCGTTCCTCGAGGAAGCGGCCCGTGTGGGTGTGCAGACGCATGTGCAGATGTTTGGGCTGCACGAGGCGAACGACGCGCTGATCGCGCTGAAGCACGATGCGATCAAAGGAGCGGCGGTGCTGGTGGTGGACCGGTGAGAATGTCATGGGAAAAAGGGTGCCACTGACAACGAGTCTCGGCTGCCGGGACGAGTCGTCAGTGTGTTTGGAAGCAAGTCGCACAACGAGCACGCACGACTCGCTTCACTCGCTGTGCGTGGCACCCGATGGATCGCTACACTGTGCGGCGATGGCCGTCTCGACCCACACATTCCAGGCCCCCAAGGGCACCCGCGATTTCTACCCGCATGATCTCGCGGTCCGCCGGTACATCGAAAGCGTGTGGCGTGAAGTCTCGATCAACCACGGCTTCGACGAGATCGACGGCCCGACGTTCGAGCATTTGGATCTGTATACCATCAAGTCCGGGCCGGGCATTGAGTCGGAGCTGTTCAGTTTTCAACGAGCGGGCGGTGATACCGACTACGCCTTGCGTCCGGAGTTCACACCGACGTTAGCGCGCATGTACGCCGCACAAGCCGGGTCGCTTGCCAAGCCGACGAAGTGGTTTTCAATCGGGCCATTCTTCCGAGCCGAGCGCCCCCAGCGTGGTCGATTGCGTGAGCATAATCAGTTGAATCTAGACTTTGTTGGAGTCCCAGAGCATGGGATGGAAATGCGAACGGCTGATGCGCAGATCATAGCCGTAGCTGTGGATGTTCTGGCCACGTTTGGTTTCGGTCCGGACATAGTTCGTATCAAACTGGGTCAGCGCAAGGCGGTTGAGAATGCTCTCGCAGAGTTTGACGTTCCAATTGCCATTCACCAGCAAGTGTTGACACTTCTAGACGACAGGCTCAAGATCGGTGTGGATGAGTACCGCCGCCGAGCAAAGGAACTCAAACTTCCAGCCGACTTTGTTCGCAAATACGATCCGCTGGATCGTGAAATAGTGCGACTTGATGCCGATCTAGACGACTTGCCGCTGGACAAAGAACAACGTCAGGCGATCGAGAAGAAAAAGGAAACTCCGGGAGACTTGTTCTATGAACTCGCTGCTCTTGGTCTCTCGGAGTGGTGTGAGTTCGACAGTATGATCATTCGCGGTCTGGCATATTACACCGATCTGGTTTTTGAGGTCCACGAAGCCACCGGCAAGGAGCGCGCGATCGCGGGCGGGGGGCGATACGACAATCTCGTCGAGCTGTTCGGCGGCCCTCCGACCGCCGCTTGCGGCTTCGCGATGGGTGACGTCGTCCTTCGGCTGGTACTCGAAGATCACGATCTCCTGAAGCCTGCCGAGCAGTACATGCCCTACCCGGATGTGTTCGTCATCAACGCGCGGGATGAAGAGCCGCACATCAACTTCACACCGATGATTTCTGAGCTGCGCCAGGCCGGGCTGCATGTGCGCCACAGCTATAAAGCCACGCGGAACGTCGGCAAGCTAATGAGCGAAGCGAACAAGGCCGGCGCGCGGTTTGCGGTGATCCTCGGCAAGGAGCTGGATGAAGGGAACGTCGTCCTGAAGGATCTACGAAGCGGCGAACAGGAAGATATCGCGCGCGAAACGTTGATCGAGGTGTTGCGAATGAAGCTCGCCGCGTGCGAGGGAGGTTGAAGATGAACGGGATTCGACATAAGCATTGGATCGGATTGGCGGTCCTTGCCGTTTGGTCTTTGCTCTCTTGTGTTCAGCGCGAAGCCGCAAAGTCCTTCCAGGCGGACGACAAGACAGCCATACTGTTCGATGGCTCATCATGGCGCGGGTGGCAGCGCAAGGACGGGCCTGAAAGCCAATGGATCGTCCAAGATGACGGCTCTGTCCAGGCCAGCGGCGCCGATGCGGTCACCAGCGCCACCTTCGGCGATTTTCAGCTTCATGTGGAGTTCTATTGCCCCAAGACGCCGGGCAAGCAAGGTCAGGCGCGCTCCAACTCAGGTGTCTATCTGCACGGGCGGTACGAAATCCAGATTCTGGATTCGTTCGGCGACCCCCCCACCGGCAACGGATGCGGCGCGCTGTATTCCATCGCGGCGCCGATGGTCAACGCATCGCGCCCGCCGGGCATGTGGCAAATGTATGACATCATCTTTCGTGCGCCGCGCTTTGATGATCAGGACAAGATCACTGAACTTCCGCGTATCACGGTCCTTCACAACGGCATTGTGATTCACAATGACCTGGAGCTTCCCAGCACAACGCCCGGCGGGCTGGACCGCGAGATGGTCGACGTGGGGCCGATTCTGCTGCAATTCCACGGCGACCCGGTGCGGTATCGCAACATCCGGCTTAGGCTGCTGGACTAGGCCGTGCAGTATGATCGCTGCTATCAGCGCTCGGACACGCGCAGTCAAGCGAGCCGTCCCGACTCCGTCGGGATCCCCGGCCGCGGTTTCTTGCGAACAGTAATTGGTGATAGCCTCAACATATGATGCGACTACTGATCGTGACATCGGTTCAGGCGGAGGCTGAAGCGATCGGACCGATCGACGACGCGAGGCTGGTCGTCTCCGGGATCGGCCGAACGAACGCCGCCGCGGCGACGACCGAAGCGATCATTCGTGACGGTCCGTTCGGTCTTGTGGTCTGCGCGGGCGTGGCGGGCGTGCTGCCTGGGGGTGGATTGTCGATGGCCGAGACGATCGTGGCGACTTTGTGTGTGTATTACGAGGAGGGGGTGATGACGCCCTGTGGTTTTGAGGATATCACTGCGATGGGGTTTGCGCTGGGCGACTTTGAGGGCAATGTGGTTCCGGTGGATACGGACGCGCTCTCCCGGTTGGGCGATCATTTCCGCCGCGGCCCGATTGCGACGGTCGCGACGTGCTCGGGGAGCGACGAAGCAGCGCGCGAGGTCGTGCAGCGAACAGGCGCCGTCGCCGAGGCGATGGAAGGCGCAGCCGTGGTGCATGCCGCGCATCGACTGGGCGTCGGGGCGCTGGAGCTTCGAACCATCAGCAACACGACCGGCGATCGTCAGGAACAAGTTTGGAGATTGGACGACGCTTTGGCGGCGCTGGGCTCGGCCGTTCGTGAGATGGCCAGGATACTGCGCGGGAATTGACCTCTGTCCGGCCGGTAACCAACGCACCGTCCGATGCATCGTGCTCGTTGAGTTCGACGAGTGTTATCGGTCAAGGGGAAGCGACTCGGGGAACTGGGCGGAATCCTGCGTTATTGGCTTGTGGTTCATGGGGTTGGAGCCTCAACCTATTTGATGATGGGGTCGATGGTGGGGTGGTGTCCTCGCTGTCGGGGCGGGGCCGATGTGTGCGCCTTGGAGGGGCAAGGAATGGGATTCTCAATGTTTGGCGCCCAGTCGTCGCCCATTGCGATCGACTTCGGCACGTCGTCGGTGAAGCTGCTGCAGCTGAGCCTTGGCGACCGGCCGACGGTTGTTGCCGCCGCGGAGCTGCCCATTCCCGACGCGATCCGCCAGGACAAGCAGAAGCGGCTTGACTTCTTCGCCAGAAAGCTTCCTGGGCTGCTGCGCAAGGCCGCGTTCAAAGGGCGTCGGGCGATCTGCTCGGTCCCCAGTGCCCAGACGTTCATTCAGCACATGCAGATTACCGCTCCCGACGGCGCCGCCCGTGAGGAAATGGTTCACGCGCAGCTCTCGTCGCAGACCGGATGCCTGCCGCAGTCGATGGTCATTCGGACGGTGGAGGTCGCCGAGATGATCCGCGAGGGTCAGACACGATCGGAGCTGATCTGCTTCGCCATTCCGCGGGCCGTGGTGATGCGCCATGTCGAGCTTCTCAAGCGGTGCAAGATTCAGGTGATCGGCGCCCACAGCGAGCTGCTGGCGATGGTCCGGTCCTTCGCACAACTGTACGCCGACGGCGCTGATGAGAGTCGGACAACGCTGTATGTCGATCTTGGTTGGGGCAGCACGAAGGTCGCGATCAGTCACGGGAACGAGCTCGTGTTCGCGCGGTGCATCCAGGTCGGCGGGCGACACTTCGATCAGTGCATCGCGGATCAGATGCAACTGGATCTTGCCGAAGCGCGGGCACACCGTCTGTCGCACGACGTCTTCTCGTCCGCTGCGGTGGAAACGCCCGGCGAGACGGTGGGCGTGGAAGCTGAATCCGAGCCGGCCCTGCTTCGGGCGGGTGCGGAGCAGGCCGTCCGCGAGGGGAATGATTCGTTCGACCACGTGGGACTTGGCTCGAGCGCGGATCAGGGTGGTGGGATCGAGTCCCACGACCTGACGGCAGAGGTTTCACTCGGTGAGGACCCCGCGTCGGATCAGGGTCACGGCGTCAGCGAGTTGCTCGATGCGATCACCGACGAACTGTCGATGTGCCTGCGATATCACCACAGTGTTTTCCGCGAGCGGTCGGTTGATCGGATGATCTTCCTCGGAGGCGAGGCAAGGCAAAAAGGGTTGTGCCAGCATGTCGCCAAGGTGTTGCGCCTCCCCGCCCATCTGGGGGATCCCCTGGCAAGCGTCGCTGCTGAGGGCTCGTTGAATACGCCGGGGGTCAACCTCGACGAGCCTCAGCCCGGGTGGGCGGTGGCTTGCGGCTTGAGCACTTCGCCGGCCGAATTGTAAGGAACCAAACGAATGACGAACGCGAGCTTCCTGCCCGAAGACTACCTGGAGGAACGAGCTGAGCGCCGCACGAACTTGATCAGCCTGGTCCTGTTCGGTGTCGTGATGATCGCCGTCTTCGCGGCGTTCCTCGTGACGAACCGCGAATGGACGCAGGTGCGGGCCGCACAGGAGGCGATCAACAGTCAATACCAGCTGGCCGCCCGCCAGATCGATGAGCTTATCGAGCTTGAGCAGCAGCGGGAACAGATGCTGAACAAGGCCGAACTCGCCGCGGCTCTGGTCGAGCGCGTGCCCCGAAGCATTCTTCTGGCGGAACTGATCAACCGTATGCCCCCGCGCCTGAGCCTGCTCGAGTTCGAGCTCAAATCGGAGAAGATTCGAGCGCCTCGACAGCTCTCGAAGACCCGGAGGGTCGGCCGGCACAGCGCCCCCAAGCGAGCGCCGACGCGGGAGCAGGCCTCCGCGGAGCAGAAGAAGATCGAGCCGCCTCGCCAGATTGTCACGATCTCGATGGTGGGCGTGGCCCCGACCGACGTGGAAGTGTCGCGCTTCATGAAAGCGCTGACCTCGTATTCCCTCCTGAGCGATGTCACCCTCGATTATTCAGAGGAGCGCGAAATGAACGGCCGGATGATGAGGCAGTTCGGCATCAAGATGAAGCTCGCTCGCAACGCCGATGTCCGACGTGCCGAGACCTTGCTGATGCCGCAGGATCTCAGGAACCCGATGACGGACGAGCTGCAGTTTATCTCGCCGGACTGGAAGAAAACCGCCTCCGTGCCGAACGCTGCGAACAGAGGAGACTGATCATGCGCTTTGGAATTCGCGAACTCATTTTCCTCGTGGTGCTGCTGGCGGTGCCGGTGGCCTCGTGGTGGTACGTCTTCAGGCCGCGCAACACCGAGATCGCGCAGGCCCGGATGGAAATCGAGATCAAGCAGGCCAAGCTCGACAAGCTGCGCGAAGTTGCCAATCGAATCGACGACATCGGGCTGGCCATCGAGCAGGGCCGCGAGGCCGTCGAGCTCATTGAGGCCAAGCTGCCCAACCGCGACCAGGTCGAGGACATTCTTGCGAACGTCTGGCAACTGGCCAAGCGCAACCACCTGAACTTGAAGTCGGTCAAGAGCGAGAAGCCCGTTCCGGCGACGCTCTACATGGAGCAGCCGCTGCGGGTGAGTATGACCGGCCGGTTCGACGGGTTCTATCAATTCCTCCTGGAGATGGAGAACCTTTCTCGGATCACGCGCGTGCCTCGGATGAAGCTGGAGCGAATCATGGAGACCGGCGGTCTGAACGACGGTGAGCTTGACACCGGCTTGATGCGGGCGGACTTCACATTGAGCATCTACTTCGAGCAGCCAGCGGACAACGAAGGATTGGAGCGACCGTCGTGAGTGAGCACGAGCACGAGCACTACAACGCCGACTCGGCCGACCTCATGGAGGCGGAGGATTTGGCGTCCGAAGCGACGGTGCCTCTGGGGACCGGGACGTTTGCGGCCGAAGACGGCGATCTCGACCTGCTGGACGGATCGGCCAAGAAACGCCGGACCGGCCCGTTGGTCCTGATTGCGGTCGTGGTGTTGGCGGTGGGGGGACTGTTCTGCATGCACGCCCTTTCCAAGATCACCGCGGCAGCTCGGGGTGATACCGCCATCGAGAAGACGATCGATCTGTTCCTCACTTCGGTGACCAAATCCCAGGCTGGCGGTTCGTCGCAGTCCGCAGGTGACCTGGTCAGGAGCCATCGCGCCGTCGTCGGTGTTCTGAGCGATGACTACACCGCACTCCAGATTCCCCTTACCGACGTCCAGTTCAACCCGTTCGTGATCCAAAGAGATGCTCGGCCGGTTCACCAGGCCGTTCCTGATTCCGGGGACGACGAATCGAGGCGGCTGGAAAGAAGCCGCGCCAAGCGGCGCGAAGAGATCGAGAGCGCCTGCCACAGCCTCCGCTTGAAATCCGTGATCATGGGCAGCGTGCCGCTGGCCAACCTCAGCGGTCTCATCGTTCGGTTGGGTGAGGTTGTCCCGATCGAGACCGAAGGCATCGAGATTCGCGTGACCTCGATCACGCACGATTCGATCACGCTGACGGCGAACGAGCCGTCGCTGAAGCTGAAGGTTGACGTGGTCCTCGAGCTTAACCGTGGTCGATAGCGTCGGCATCCCATGATGGTTCGCCAGAAGAAGCACGAGAGCAGGATCAAGCATGAGTGATGAGCTGAGCGAGGTTGGCCACAAGAAGGCGAAGTCGTCCTCTCCAGCGCCCTGTGACGCCTTGTCGAGCCTCTACACGCCGGAGGAGGCCGGTGGCGCCGGCGACGGTGGTGATATTGGTCAGCAACTGCTCAATCGAGGCGTTGTTGAGTCAGAACAGTTGGACGCGGCGCAGCGCGTCCTCAAGCAGACCCCGGGTCGGCACCTTTCGGAGATCCTGATAGAAATGGGTGTTGACGAGGCCGCCGTCCAGGAGGTTGTGGCCTCGGAAAGCCGGCTGCCCTTCGCCCGTGCAGAGATTGATGATTCCGATTCCTTTGACGCCAAGCTGCTCAACCGGCTCGGGCCCGAATACTGCAAGGAAAACCTGGTGCTGCCCCTGCGCAAGGAAGGTTCGCGACTGCTTATCGGCACGGCGAGCCCCGACGACGTCTTCCTCCTCGATGACGTCAAGCGCCGTCTCGGCGTCACCTCGGTCAAGCACGTACTCGTAACCGCCGGCGACATCCGAGGCATCGTCGAAGCGATGACCGAGGACGACGCAGACGAGTACAACATTGACGAGATCCTCTCCGACGTCGACGAGGACGACGTCGAGGTCGTGCAGGAGAAGGAGGACGACGCGGACGCTCAGGAAGCCGCGTCCTCGCCCGTTATACGTTTCGTAAATCACATCATTCAAACAGCGATGAAAGAGGGTGCGTCGGACATTCATATCGAGCCGGAGGAGAAAGCCCTTCGCGTCCGGTTCCGGATCGACGGCGTGTTGTTCGACGTGATGAACCCGCCCAAGCGCATGCACGCCGCCATCACTTCGCGCATCAAGATCATGGCCAACCTGGATATCGCCGAACGCCGCCTGCCGCAAGACGGCCGAATTCGCGCGACGGTCATAGGCAGGAAGATCGACCTGCGTGTCTCGACCGTTCCCACGCCAAAGGGCGAAAAGACCGTACTGCGTATCCTCGATACGCGGTCGATCAACGTCGGTTTGGACGAGCTGGGGTTTGCCCCAGACACGTTGACCATCTGGAAGAACCAGGTCGCCCTGCCGCACGGGATCGTGCTCGTCACCGGGCCCACCGGATCAGGAAAAACCACGACGCTTTACTCATCGATCCAGCAGATGAATATCCGCAAACTCAACATCTCCACCGTTGAGGATCCCGTCGAGTACAACCTCGATGGGATCACGCAAATGCAGGCGCACGAGAAGATCGGGATGACCTTCGCCACGGCGCTGCGAGCGCTGCTCCGTCAGGACCCGGACGTGATCATGATCGGCGAGATCCGAGACCTCGAGACCGCCACCATTGCGATTCAGGCGGCGCTCACCGGGCACCTCGTGCTCTCGACCCTGCATACAAACGACGCCCCTTCGTCGATTACGAGACTGATCAACATCGGCACCGAGCCGTTCCTCATCGGGGCCGCCGTGAACTCAGTGCTGGCCCAGCGACTCGTCCGACGCATCTGCAAACACTGCAAGACCGAGCTTACCGTGACGCCCGAGATCGAGGAGTTCCTCACCATGCACGGCATCGCGGCGTCCCAAGTGATGAAGGGCAAAGGCTGCCCGCGCTGCCGGGAGACCGGCTACAGCGGCCGAGTCGGACTGTACGAGCTGCTCCTGTTGGACGATCACCTTCGGGACGCCATCGCCCGCAACCCCAACGTCACCGAGTTTCGGCGCATGTGTATCGAGCGCGGCATGGTGACGTTGCGCGAAGATGGTTTCCAGAAGGTCGCCGCAGGCTCCACCACCGTCGAAGAAGTCCTGCGCGTCACCGAAGCGACAATCTGACCAACGAGCCTCGGCCCGGGGCGCCGTGCCTCTTTTTCATCACGGCCAGAACGCCCTCACACACAAAACGATCCACACCGCCAGCGCGATGCCCACCTTGCTCATCGACGCAATGATCCGCCCGATCGACGCGCCGATCGCCGGCTTCACCGAGCCTTGAAGGGTCTGTGGATCGCGGCCGGTCATTTCGCCCACAATCGCTCCGATGAATGTGCCAACGATCGCCCCCACCAGCGCGCCGAAGATCGGAATCGGCACCGCCACTTGGAACACGATCGCGCCGGCAATCCCGCCGAGCAACGCTCCCCACATGCCTCGCCTGCTCGCCCCGCCCTTCTTCGCGCCGACAATGCTCGCCACGAGTTCAATCAGCTCGCCAATCCCAAGCAGGACCGCACACCCCCCCAGCCACCACCATCCGAACGTGATCGCCGGCTCGTCAGACAGGTACGACTGATCAAACAGCTCGATCAACACCGCCAGCGCAAGCATGATCCACGCCCCGGGGAGCTGAAGCATGACGAGCCCGACACACACCAGCCCGATGAGCGCAAACACCGCCGCGACGACATAAAGCAGCCAATCCATCGTGTATATCTTCGGGATCTGACGACCAGCCTTGCAGTCTAGGTAACTCGACCGCCAGATATCCACGATTCTGCCTGTCTAGCGGGTGACGCGCAGCGTCCCGGTACCATGACGCTCTGCCGTGGTTGATTTTCGGACCCAAGCCCAGACCCTGTGACGGATGCCGCCAAAGGAACCTCAATTCGACGATCCACGTAGCGACGCTCAACTCGTCGAGGCGGCCGATACCGGTGATCTCCAAGCCTTTGCCGCGCTGTACAACCGACATCGACGGTGGGTCGTTGATCTTGCTTTTCGATTCACAAATGACCCTGAGCAATCGCTGGATGTGCTTCAACAGACCTTTGAGTATTTTCTACGCAAGTTCCCCGGCTTTCAGCTGCAGTCGAATATGAGGACATTCCTCTACCCGGTCGTACGCCACATCGCGATTTCAATGCAACGCCAGGCTCGGCGAATGACGTACCTGAGCGACCTTCCTCCAACGACGGCGGCATCCACCAATCCTGACGCAGCCGAAGTTCGCGAACAGCTCGCTGCGATCGTCAACAGCCTTCCTCCCGGTCAACGCGAGGTTGTGTTCCTCCGCTATGTCGATTGTCTTTCGCTTCAAGGAATCGCCACCGTGATGAATATCCCGCTGGGGACCGTCAAATCACGGTTACATCACGCCTTGGCAGCCCTTCGAGCCGACGAAATTACAAAAAAATATTTTGAGGAGTTCCGGCAGTGAACCTTTCGGCCAGTTGGGCGCTTCATATACGGAGGCCCCCGGAGTAACCACCAGTGGACCAGCGCTCACCACAGGATCTCGAACCGAAAGGCGAGCAGCTTCAACAGTTCCGCAAGGACCTTGCATCCCTCACATGCGGGCATATCAAGATTCCGCAGGAAGTGGACCAAGCTGTGCTTCGAGAGGCGACCAAAGCGCTCGCTCGAACCGAGCGCACCCGGTTCACCTATGGCAAGCCCATCGCTTGGCTCGCCGCCGCCGCTTCTTTGACTCTGGTCATCTGGATCAGCGGGCTGTTTCGATCATCGACCACAACGCCGTTGCAGGCGACCGTTGCTTCAACCCCCGGCGATCTCGATCGCAACGGCCGGGTGGACATCCTCGATGCGTTTCAACTCGCCCGGGAACTCGATGACGACCTCGCTCCGACCGCCGGCGACATCAATGCCGACGGCGTCATTGATCGCGCCGATGTCGAAGCGATCGCGATGAAAGCCGTCACATTGGAGCAGGGAGCAAGCTGATGCGAATGCTCGTACCCGTCTGCATCGCTGCACTCTTGGCGGTCACCATCGTGTGCGCTCAAGACGATGTGCAATCAATTCGCTTTGACGCCATTGACGTTTACGTTCAGACCGGCGATGAACCTCTGGCAGCGTATCAACTCGATCTCTCGGCCGCGAAAGGGGATGTGACAATCGTCGGCATCGAAGGCGGCGACTCGGAGGTCTTCACCGGCCCGCCCTACTACGACCCCGCGGCAATACAAAATGATCGCGTCATCATCGCCTACTTTTCAACCGCTGCCGCCGACGCACTGCCGCGCGGAAAAGTCCGCATCGCCACGATCCACGTGCAAATCGTCGGCGACATCCAGCCGGTGTATGACGCAACGATCACCGTCGCCGCAACAGTTGATGGTGAGCTAATCGACGCTGAACTCATCCTTGAAACGGGATCAACGCAATGAACAAATTGTTTGAGTTTCTCTCAATGGCGTTCCTGTTGCTAATGCTGAGCGCAGTCTTACTCCTTACTGGATGTGAGGTGGATTCCCATTTCGATCCTTCCCTTTCAAAGAGCAGTCGGAACTACGAACAAGGCTTGGTGGATTCAAGGGCCAGTAGACAGCTTGTAATCCGCTCGCAGATTGAGTTGCTTTTTGGTGGCGCCGGAACGAGCAAGAGAATTAGCGAACAGTCCCCCTCCGGCTCACTCCCATCACTCGACGAAGAAGTCTGGGTGATCGTCAAGCCCCAACCGACCGCACAACCTACCAAGACCGACGACATCCCCGGCTCCGGCGTACTCATGTGCCGCATACCGGTCAATAATGTCATCACCAACGTTGCCTTGCCGCTCAATCACACCAACGTCGCCGTCTCCATCAGCGCGTACATCGCGTCCGTTGAAGTCACCCAGGAATTCCACAATCCCTACGACGAGAAGATCGAAGCGGTCTACGTCTTCCCCCTGCCGCAAAACGCAGCCGTCAACGGATTTGTCATGACCATCGGCGAGCGCAAGATCCGCGGCATCATCCGTGAGCGCGAGCAAGCGCAGCGCATTTACAACGAAGCGAAACGCCAAGGCTACGTCGCCTCACTGCTCACCCAAGAGCGAGCCAACATCTTCACGCAGCATGTCGCCAACATCGAACCGGGCAAGCGCATCGACGTCAACATCACGTATTTCCATACCCTCACCTATGACGACGGCTGGTACGAGTTCATCTATCCGATGGTCGTAGGCCCGCGCTTCAATCCGCCTGGATCCACGCAAGGCGTCGGCGCCGTCGCGCGCGGTAGAGTCGGTATCTCCGGCCAACAGACCGAACTCCAGTACCTGAGCCCCAATGAGCGCAGCGGACATGACATTTCGCTTGCTGTGGATATCGATGCTGGCGTCACCATCGAAGAAATCGAGTGCGTCAATCACAAGATCAATGTCAGTCGTGAAATGTCCGCGCAAATGCGCGTCGAGCTCGATCCCAACGATGCCATCCCCAACAAGGATTTCGTGTTGCGCTACCGAGTCGCCGGCGATCAGGTCAAGACCGCACTGCTCACTCATCGGAATACTTCCGGCGGTGGATACTTCACGTTCATGCTTTATCCACCGCAGGATCTTTCCAATCGTCCACGGCAACCGATGGAAATGATCTTCGTCATGGATTGCTCCGGCTCCATGTCAGGTCAACCCATCGCGCAGTCCAAGGACGCTGTGCAGCACGCGCTTGGATGTCTTGAGCCGCAAGACACCTTCCAGATCATTCGCTTTTCCAACAACACGTCTCAGCTCGGCCGTCAACCTCTGCCCGCCACTGCGAAGAACATTCGTCGCGGCAAGCAGTACGTCGCCAACCTCTCCGGGGGCGGCGGCACGATGATGATCAAAGGCATCAAAGCCGCGCTGGATTTCCCTCATGATCCTGAGCGCCTGCGCTTCGTCACATTCCTGACTGACGGGTACATCGGAAACGAATCTGAAATCCTTGCGGCCGTTCACGATCGACTCGGTTCAGCGCGCATCTTCAGCTTCGGCGTCGGCTCGTCGCCCAACCGATACCTCATGAACCGCATGGCCAAACTCGGCCGGGGCGCGGTCGCCTACCTCAGCCTCAATGACGACGGCGCGAAAGTCATGGACAACTTCTTTCACCGTGTCAGTCAACCAGTATTGACGGACATCACGATCGATTGGGGCAACATGCGTGTGGCCGACGTGATACCCGCGCGCACGCCGGACCTCTTCGTCGGCCGGCCCGTGATCATCACCGGCCGATTCGATGGCGATGATCCCACAACCATTCGCATCAAGGGAAGTACCGTCGAAGGAATCGTCGAAGCGAGTTTCGACGTCAATCCGATCGACGCCGCTAACGAACACCAAGCGCTACCCGCAGTGTGGGCGCGCAGCTATATCGCGCAGCTCGTCGACCGTGCAACCTATGATGCCGACATCGAGTTGCCGCAGCAGATCCAAGAGATCGCATTGCGGTACAGCCTGATGTCCGCCTACACGAGCTTCGTTGCTGTCGATTCCAAGACACGCACCGCCGGCGATCATGGAACCACCGTCAACGTCGCTGTGCCTGTTCCCGACGGTGTTCGCTACGGCACGACCGTGCAAAGCGACGGCACGCACTGACAACCGCAGCCCGCGGATATTCATCCGCGGCTACTACTCGAGCCTTCTTCGTTCTCATTGCCTGTCCACAACCATAATCTGCTCCAGCGATTTGCGCCGTAAATCAGGCACGAGGCAGTCTTCGGCGGGATAACCAATGGGAATCAACAGGTACGGCCGTTCATATTTAGGGCGATTGAGGATCGAGCCGAGGAACTTCATTGGACTTGGCGTGTGCGTCAGCGCGACGAGTCCGGCAAAGTGCGCTGCGGCGAGCAGCATCCCCACCGCGATGCCGACGGATTCGTTGACGTAATACACCTGATCCGAGGGGTTGCTGGGATCGTCGTCCTTCATCAGTTTGAAGACGACAATGAGCCAGGGTGCGATCTCCAGGAACGGCTTGTGTTCATCGGTGCCGATGGCGCGCAGATCGTCTAGCCACTGCTCGTTGGCCCGGCGGTAATAGAACTCGCGTTCCTCGGCCTCGGCCCCCTCGCGAATCTCCTTTTTCAGAGCCGGGTCCTGCACAGCCACGAACCGCCACGGCTGTTTGTTGGCTCCGCTTGGCGCAGTCCCCGCCGCGAGGATGAGGTTCTCGATGACCTCGCGCGGCACCGGCCGATCGGAGAAGAATCGCACGGATCGGCGTTGGTTGAGGATTTCATAGAACCGCCGGGCCGCGTCGGCCGGATCGGTATCAGCCGGTTCAGGCTTATATGGAACAAAGCTCATCTCAGCCATGCGTTGGGTACCATGTCTGGGGGAATTGAGAGGTCGCCAATGCCGACATCGTATCCACAATCTCTACAGCACCGCCGATCGTGGGTGATAAGAATCTTCATGTGGCGCTGGATCGGTGTATTGGTGATTCTGACTGTGTTGATCGCGTCGGATCGTGTTCACGCTCAGAGCGCTAGGAACGCGGCGACGTGGTACCGTCGCGCGATCGAGGCGTACGAGTCGCTCCCCACTGACGTGAAGAAGTCACTTTGGGAGTTCGACTGGTCGAATCCGAACGGGCCGATCTCCGACGAATTCCGCTTGGCGTTGGCGCGGGTTCAGCCGGTGCTTCGCCTGGCGCATCGCGGCGCGAGACAGGGTTACAGCGACTTCGACCTGGATTACGCCCAGGGGGTCGAACTGCTGCTGCCGCACCTTTCATCGATGCGCGGCATCACCTGGGCCATGCACAACGACGCGTTGTTGCGCCTGCGCGACGGCGATACAGCCGGCGCCGCTGCCGCAGTGGCGTCGATGTACCGTATGGGCGGTCACCTCAGCAGCGATCGCATCCTCATCAGCTCGCTCGTAGGACAGGCGCTATTCAGCGCGGGGGATATGGTCGCCCAAGCGGGCGTGGACCGCGCCGCGTTCACACCCGATGACAGCGCGACGATGATGGAGGCACTGAGAGAGTTCAGTGCTACCGATCCCTTTGAGTATGTCGAAGCGCTCGCGATGGAGCAGGAGATCATGATCGGGTGGATGGCGGAGAAATACACCGGCGAAGGCGGAAGGGAGCAGCTTGCCGTCGACTTCGGCCTGGGCGACGAGAATGCTGCGGAACAAAACGAACAACTCGCCGCGATGACCGAGGAGGAGTTCTTCGGGTCGCTTGATCAGGTCGATCAGCTCATGAACCGGGTCATCGAAGCGTTCAGCGATCCTGATCAGGACGCGGGCCGAGCCGCGATGGCCAAGATCACTGAGGAAATCAGCGCCGGTGAACACGGCATTATGGCGAACGTTATGGTCCCAGCCTACAACAAGATCTTCGATAAAATGCACATGGCTGAGCAACGGCTCGCCGATCGAAGAGCTTCGTTGGCGCTGCTCATGACGGGCGAACTCTCGCCGAGAGCTGGGGCGAACGCGGTGATTTTTTATCTGCGCGCGATCACGCTGCTGGAAGAGATCGACGCTGAGCAGCGCAAGCAGTGGCCCGCTTTGGCGGCGAAACCTGATGAACCGATCGACGACGACGTGGTCGAATCGCTCACCGACGCTGATCCGATTATTACCTTGCTGCGCGAGGCGTCGCACACGGCTCGTTGCGATTTCTCGGCGGTTCGAGGTCGCTGGGCGCTGGCCATCCCCGCCTATCTACCTGGTTTTCGGGAGCTGGCGAACCTGCTCGTCGCCGATGCCGATCGTCTCTTGCAGGTTGGAGAAGCGGATGCGGCCGTCGATCGACTGGAGATTTGCTACCGCATGTCGGCCCACCTGGCAACGGACGGCGTGATCACCAGCGCGCTGGTGTCGCACGACATGCTCGACGCCGCTGCTGCAATCCTGCAGCGGGAACTGACGCAGGCGTTCCTTGAAGATGTGCATCGGGAACTGCTGCATCAGGCGCTGGGGACGATGAGTCGAAAGGATCCATTTGGGTATATCGCGGGCATTACTAGTGCGCGCAAGAGAATTGAAGAATGGCTCAGCGATCGGAGGCAAAGTAGCGCTGCGCCGCAACTCGATCTTGGCGAATTCGCGCGTGGCAGGGACATCGATCAATTGCTGGCGTGGATGGTCGCGCTTCGGCACATTCAAGACGTCTTCGATTGGCCGGAAGCGACCACGGATTCCTTGGCGCCGCTGGATGGATTGCTTGCGCTTGACGCGGTCGCCGCGGTGGCCGAGCAATCGGCCCAGATCAGTGCGGCGATACAAGCCGGCGAAGCCGAGGCGCTTTCGGATCGCGAGTTTCCGTCAATCGCTCGGGTTCGCGAGCAGTTGGCCAGAGCCCGTGCTGATCTTCGTCGCAGTGTCCGCGTGCTGAAGCACCAAACGGCTTCGGACCTCGCTACGGACGGGGGATGATCAGAGGCCCAGAAGACGGCGACAGTCTTGCTCCGTTGAATACTCGTGATCGCACAGCTGGCGACCGTCTGGTTCAGCGGGTTATTGAGTCCTGTGAATGCAATGTTCGATGGCTACGTTTAGTCGATGCCAATCTCTCCCAGCCGCACATGAATATGTGCGGGCGCCCGGGGATATGCATCCGCGGCTGGTAGGACTGACCTCGCCGAACATTACGAACACAGGACTCAAGAGCCCTCCCGCCTCACCCCACGCATCGAATTCCGACAGTTTGCAACCGGCACGCCGTCTTATACGAATCCCAAATAATTCTCGTGCGTTTCGCGGGTGCCATGCTTCATTCCCGACGCGTCGGGATGAAGCATGCTTTGCCCTATCGGGTCAAAGCATGGCACCCGCCTGTGGATCAATTGCGATTCGTATTATTCTAAAAGAGCTTCAGGTCAACCGGTCGTCGGCTCGGTTGACGTCGCGGACGACGACTTGATCTGGTTGAGGATCTCTTGGAAGCGCTGCTCGACGGTTTGCTCGAAATTGCTCGCCTCGTCTTCGATCTGCTGCTTGAGCGCTTCCGCGTGCTCCTGAATGCGCAGCAGGTATCGGCCGCGAGCTTCGATGGATTGGCTGGCCTGCAACTGCACCAACGCATGCAGCTCGATCTCCAGTTGGGCGTGGGCGGTGCTGCCGGTATCGAGCGCTTCGCGAAGCTGCGCCGTGACCCGCTGAATCTCCTCGCCTGTTTGCAATTCCCTCATTTTGAGGTCATACAGCCCGGGGTTGCGTTCACGCAGGCGCACCAGACCGACCAGGTGCCGGGCGTTGCGGCGCATCGCTTGCTCGAACTGCGCCTCCGTGCTGTCGCGTCGAAGTCGTTCTAAGCGGGAGGCCAATAGAGGCTTCACCTCGCGGGCGACCTCGAGGCACTCCTCGATCATTTCAGGGGTGAGTTCGCGCACCACACCGCGGTAATGCCGCCCGAGCGGATCGCGAAGGATGTCGCGCCCAAGGTCCGGATCACGCACAAAGTGATCTTCGGTCCCTTCGGCCGTGGTCAGGGCCGACGGAACCTCGCCGAGCGTCGGGGCCTGGTCGTTTGCCTTGGCCGTGTCACGCGCACCCAGGTCCGATTGATCGGCCGGGACATCGCGCGATGCAGGCGGCTCGGTGGTCTGATCCTGCGAATCAAGACCGAGTGGAGCCATGAACGCCACGGCGGTGCTTGCGACAATGATGAAAGCGAGCTTGATCATTTCCGGGGCCAACCGCGCGGGTCACATCTCCAAGTCAGCGGCGAGCATCGCCAGTTCCAGATCCAGGTCGT
This sequence comes from Planctomycetota bacterium, assembly GCA_022571635.1. Taxonomy (GTDB): domain Bacteria; phylum Planctomycetota; class Phycisphaerae; order Phycisphaerales; family SM1A02; genus JADFNO01. The sequence goes on along the minus strand of JACZXL010000018.1, from coordinate 1,530 downwards.
CGATCGTCATGTCGCGGGTCACGAGCAGATGCTCCATGTCGTTGAGCGTCCTTCCCACCACCTCGCGGTACACCGGCTGAATCTGAGTGTCGATGCCCCAGACGAGCTGAGGCAACGTGGGCGCATGCACGATCCGAAGCGAGGCCGTGCAGGCCAGGGCGATCGACGCGGCCAGGGCGGCCCGGCTCCACCACGAGTGCCGCAGCCCGATCCTGGCCACGACCTCGATCTGCGGGGTCTGGACCCTGCCCGGCAGCAACCCGACCGAGGCCTGGAAGACCCGATCGATCAGCCCGGCTGGGACCCGCAGGCGGCGGGCCTGCCGTCCCAGCATGTCGTCCACCGCCTGCAACTGCGGCGAAAGATCACGGGCCGTCGATTCGGGATCGAAGGAGCTTGTGTCGCGCGACATTGTCATTGCTCCAATCAAACGGGCCACCGGCCGATCCATTGCCCGCCCACTCAAGATTCCGCCTCGTCCGGCCCTAGCAGCTGCCGCAGCTTCTTCAGGGCCCGGTGCTGGCGGGCCAGGACCGTCCCCAGGGGCTGACCCAGCACCTGGGCGATCTGGGCGAAGCTCAGCCCGCCGTAGTGGCGAAGCTGAATTACCCGCAGGTCGGCCTCCGATAACCGGGCCATCGCTGCTCGCAGGGCCCGCAGCTCGTCCGAGTCGGCCACGCCGGTCTGGTCCGCCCCACCGCCGGCCCCGGCCAGCCCCGCCAGCGTGTCGTCACCCACCGGGTTGGCTTGCCGCTTGCGACGGCGCATCTCATCGCGGAGCCGATTCATCGCAATGCGAAACAGCCACGACTCGAACTTGCCGACTTCGGTGTACTGGCCAATCTTCACCACCACGGTGCAGAACGTGGATTGGGTGATCTCCTGGGCCAGGTCCTCGTTGCCGCACTGGGCGCGGATGAGCCCGAAGACGCGGGCGGCGTAGGTCTCAACGAGCAGCCGCCACGCTGCGTCGTCGCCTTGGGCGGCGCGTCGCAAGGTCGCTTGGAGCGTCTCGCTTTGGTTCGATGGGGACATGACAGGGCGTTACCGCAATGCTAAACGTGCAGTTTAGGCCGCAACGCCCAAAGCCACACGCTCACCCGGGGGCCGCACCCGGCCGCCGCAACTACAATCGCCGGCCCTCACATGCTCAAGGCACTCGAAAACCTCGCAGAAAACCCGCTGGTCGCTTTGGCGTTTCTTCCCGTCGGCATCGTGGTTTTACTGCTCGGTGGCCACTGGCTCGTCAACGGCGCCGCCGCCATCGCACGCCGCCTTGGCTGGTCCACCCTGGTCATCGGCCTGACCATCGTCGCCTTCGGCACCAGCGCGCCGGAGCTCTTCTTCAACGTCATCGCCGCCCTCAACGACCATAGCGAGCTGAGCTTCGGCAATATCGTCGGCTCCAACATCGCCAACATCGGCCTGATCCTGGGCCTTACCGCCTTGTTCGCCCCGTTGGTCGTGCACGGGCGCATCGTGAGCAAGGAGCTGCCCTGGCTCATCGTCATCTCCCTCGTGTGCTTCGCC
>JACZXL010000206.1 GCA_022571635.1 Planctomycetota bacterium | reverse complement strand
GGAATCGGGAACACGCCGCCGAGCTTGACGTGATCGGCATCGTCTGCTTGATCCGACACACCGCAGTACATCTGATTGAACCGCCGGGCCACCTCCCGCGTCAGCTCGAGGTGCGGCACTTGGTCCTCGCCCACCGGCACGGCGTGGGCGCGAAACGCCAGAATGTCTGCCGTCTGCCCCACCACGTACAGGGGAAACCCGAAGCTGTAGGTCTCGCCCAATCCCTTGACCTTGATCTCCTCCTTCAACGTGGGGTTGCGCATCACCCGGTTGAAAGGCAGCAGCATCGCGAACAGATACGTCAGCTCCGAGATGGCCGGGACTTCCGTCTGAATGACAAAGGATGATTTGTCGGGATCGACCCCCATCGCCAGTTGGTCGCGAACGATCTCGATGCAGTCTCGGCGAACCTCGTCCGGCTCATTGGCCCGGGTCGTAAAGGCGTGCATGTTCGCGATGAGGAAGAAGCACTCGTAGGTGTCCTGGAGCTCGATGCGGCGCTTCACCGAGCCCACGTAATGCCCAAGGTGCAACTGCCCGGTCGGCGTGTCGCCGGTGAGAATGCGCGGCTTGGTCGAGGCATTAGGACTCATGGGGTGCGTACTGTAACAAGCAATCGCGTCAGCGGGAGCAGTCCCGCGCCAAACACCAGATCACGATCCTGTGCCGACCGTCAGCCATGCAAGCAGCAAGTTCGTGAGATTAAACGCCGCGTGCATCACGATCGACGCTGACAATCGACCCGTCTTTTCGTAGACCCATCCAAATCCGATCGACAGGACAAACAGCGCCAACAGCCCATCGACCGACGATACTGCGCCCAGGTGGACGAGTGTAAAGAGAACACTCGTGGTCAAGATGGCCGGCCAGCGTCGCATACCTGCACCTACCAGCGCCTGTTGAACGATTCCGCGATAGAGCACTTCCTCGTACACCGACGCACCCACCACGACCAAGGCAATCATCAGGTAGAGCCATACATCCACCGGACTTTCCACGAGCTGCGCTAGCAGTGTGTGGCCAATCTGATCGGGCGCTTTACCCGTCAGGACCTCGATGACAAACCCGGCCGCAAACGCAACGCAATTGACGATGGGCCAAAACAACAGCAGTGCGACTACCCCGATCAACGCAGCCCGTGGTATCCCGTAGCGGCGGGCCCGAGCTGACCGTTTCGCGCGGACCACCAGCCAGACGAAGGCTGCCAGAATGATTCCTTGTGCGGCGTAGGACCCCAGCTGAAGGCGTCCTGAATCGGCCAACGACATCGCAGCGCCGTCTGCTGAAGTTAGATCAATTCCGAACAGCCATCCCGCCGCCTGAGCGCCCAGTCTACCCAGCCCTAGCATCACCATGCCCATCGCGAGCCCAGCGACCGGCGACAATGTACTGAGCTGGGACCTGACAGCCCCCCAGCGATACCACCGCCGCCAGAAGAACAGCCCGACCGCGGCCGCTCCCGCGCCGAGATAGACCCAGTTCAGAACTTCAAGCGGGGCGGGATCGACGGCCGACGAGTCCTGAGTCACGATTGCCGCCGTCTCTGCACCTTCAGTTGTCTGCTGCGCGGCGAAAGCGGAACCGGTAACGACCGCTGCGAGTAGGATAACTCCGAACACCATGACCACCGTCCTGGACAACATCATTGCCCGCAAGCGGATCGAGGTCGCCAAGGCCAAGTCCGTCACGCCGCTGGATACCCTACGGGCCCGTGTCGCGGAGCGGGGTCGCCCGCGAAACTTTTTCGCGGCCGTCGTCAACCAACGCCCGCGGCGCAACACCCGCGTTATCGCCGAGATCAAGAAGCGTAGTCCGTCGGCAGGCACGATCCGCCGCGATTTCGACCACATCGGCATCGCCAAACAATATCACGAGGCGGGCGCCGCCGCGATTTCATGCCTCACCGACGAGCAGGACTTCGGCGGTCATCTCGGGTATATCCATCAGATCCGAGACGCCGTCCCCCTGCCCGTGCTGCGCAAGGACTTTATCGTCGATCAATATCAAGTGTGGGAGTCGCGGGCGGCCGGCGCCGACGCCATCCTGCTCATCGCCGACGTGCTCGAGGAGAGCGAGCTCGTGGACATGGCCATCCTCGCCCGCGAGCTGAACATGACCACCCTCATCGAAGCGCACGACGTTGAACGGCTGCTCAAGATCCGCCATTATGTCGGCTTCCCACATGCCGGCTACTCGCTTCTGGGCATCAACAACCGCGACCTCAAGACGATGAAGACGGATATCTCCCACACGTTCCGCATGCTGGAGTTCATCGAAGACCGGAAAGTCGTGGTGTGCGAGAGCGGCATCAGCTCCGCCGCCGATCTCGCCCGGCTCCGCCAGCGCGGCGTGAACATCGTTCTGGTCGGCGAGCATCTGCTGCGCCAGCCCAATCCCGGCGATGCGCTTCGCCAACTGCTCGGGCAAGGTACGGATCCTGATATTTGACAACGTCTATTGATGCCTGCAAATACGATGTTCGATGCCTGCCTTCCGTCCGTCCGTATCTTTCCTAGCCGCGCATCAATATGTGCGGTCGCCCGCGGATATGCATCCGCGGCTGGTACGATCGACCTCGTCGAACATTGCCAACACAGGACTCCATAGCCGCTGTCCGCCGAAAGCTCTTGCCTCCTACCATCCTCAACGGTGCGCTGCGACCTCATCATCCCCGCGCTCAACGAAGCGACGAACATCAGTGATTTGTTCGATGCGATCCAATCCTTGCCCGCGGGTCTGGTGCGCCACGTCGTCCTGGCGGATAACGGTTCAACCGACGGCACGCAGGAGGCGGCACAAGCGCGCGGGGCAGTTGTCGTGCATGAATCGCATCGCGGGTACGGCGCAGCATGTCTCAAGGCTATTGAATGGATTGAACGACAAGAAGTTCCGCCGGATGTGATCGCGTTTCTCGACGCGGACCTTTCTGATGACCCTGCGTCGCTCGAATCGCTCTTGGAGCCGATCGAAAAGGACCGCGCAGACATTGTCATCGGTTCGCGCGTCAAACTCGCAGAACCCGGAGCGCTGAACTTGGCGCAGCGTTGGGGAGGCGGCTTAGCGTGTGTGATGATGCGCGTCTTGACGAAAAAACGCTACACCGACCTCGGACCCTTCCGCGCCGTGCGCTGGACGACCTTCCAACGACTCGCCATGGCCGATCGCACCTGGGGCTGGACCGTCGAGCTGCAAATGAAAGCGGCGCTGATGAACATTCCCACGATCGAGATCGACGTCCCCTACCGACGGCGCGCGGCGGGGCGGTCGAAGATCTCCGGCACACTGCGCGGACTCGTCACCGCCGGCTCCAAAATCATCACCACCATCATCGCCATCCGGTTCCAGCATCGGCGAAGCCGGACCTGACGATCCCGATTCCATCGGGAGAGGAAGGTCCGGGTCGCTTTCGCCCCCGCAGGGTTCCCGATGGAATCGGGACGGCTAAACTCCATCACTCCAACCTATTCACCTTGGCTGATTGCGCCGCGCGGAATTCCTTGAGCTTCGACTCGATCGCGTTATCGCTCAACCCCAGGATCGCCGCGGCGAACAGCGCTGCGTTCACCGCGCCCGCCTTGCCCACCGCGAACGTAGCCACCGGCACGCCGGACGGCATCTGAACCGTCGACAACAGCGAGTCCATCCCGTCCATCGACCATCCCTGCATGGGGCAACCTAACACCGGCAACTGCGATTGCGCCGCCGCCGCCCCCGCCAGGTGCGCTGCCCCGCCCGCCGCACAGATCAGCACCTTGAGCCCGCGCGGCTGGGCAGTTTTGCAGTAGTCCGCCAAACGAGCCGGCGCGCGATGGGCCGAGATCGCGTTGCACTCGTGTGCGATCCCAAGCTGCCCAAGCATCTCGCTGGTCGCCTGCATGGTTGGCCAATCCGACTTGCTGCCCATCAACACGCCTACCATGGCCCCGTCCACCGTCGTGTAATCGTCGCTCATGAATCACTCCTCACGCCTCGCCGGGCGATGCGGCGAGACGCGATGGTACACTGTACTTCGCGTTCCTGGAGAACCGCCTCGTGCCCCTGCCCGTCAGCCCAAACATAGCCATCGTAGGAGCGACCGGCGCCGTCGGCCGAGAACTCCTGCCGATTCTCAAGGACCGGACCTTCCGCCACAAGTCGCTGCGACTGCTCGCCTCGTCGCGCTCCGCCGGATCGACCATCGAGCATTGTGGTCAGCGTTTGGCCGTCGAGGAATTGACCGAAAACAGCTTCGACCGCATCGATCTCGCCTTCTTTTCCGCTGGGGCGTCTGTAAGTAAAACGTTCGCTCCCATCGCGATCAACCAAGGCGCCGTCGTCATCGACAACTCCAGCGCCTTTCGCATGGACGAGGATGTCCCGCTGATTATCCCCGAAATCAACGGCAACGTGCTGGATGACTTTCCACAACCCGGGAGTGTCGCGGTCCCAAATTGTGCAGCCATTGTCGTGCTCATGGCGGTCACCCCGCTGCACCGAGCCGTCGGCATCGAGCGCATGGTCATCAGCACCTACCAGGCCGCCTCCGGGGCCGGTACCGCCTGGATGCGCGCGTTGCAGCAGCAAGCGCACGATTACGCCCAAGGCCGGCCGTACACGACCGACGTCCTGGGGCGACAATACCTGTTCAACGTCTTCAGCCACAACTCCCCCATCGGACCGGATGGCTCCAACTTCGAGGAAAGCAAAATCATCGCCGAGACACACAAGATCTGGGGCGACGATTCCGTCCGGGTGACCGTCACCTGTATTCGCGTTCCGGTGCTGCGCGCTCACTGCGCTGCGGTCAATCTCACCTTCCGGCAACCGCTGCATGAAGATCAGGCGCGCGATATTTTGCAAGCCGCCCCCGGCGTGAAGATCGTCGATGATCGTGACGCGAACAAATTCCCCGAGCCGATCGACGCCACGGGGTTGGATGATGTGCTTGTGGGGCGGATTCGCGCTGATCTATCACAGCCGCCGGACATGGGATTGAATCTCTTCGTCGCCGGCGACCAGCTTCGTAAAGGCGCCGCCCTCAACGCCGTCCAAATCGCCGAGTGTTTGGTGCAATCGCCCGCGCGCACCGTTTAGCGGGCGGCCCCCCGACGCCGGGACGTGACGCCGATCTGCCTCCGAGCGCGCGGGGCGGGGCCCCGCCGCTAAACGTTGCGAACGGCACAAATCCGTCGCGCCCACGTTTAGCGGGCGGCCTCCGGACGCCGCGTCACTTGCGCAACCGTCCCCAGCGCCTCCGCCGCACGGTCCGCATCCTGTTGCTTCACCAAAATGTAATCCGTGTCATACGTGGAGATCGCGAAGCATGAGATTCCCGCCTCGGCCAGGGCGCCCGTCAACTTCGCCAACAGGCCGACGATCGAGAAATCCAATTTCCCGACCACGCGCATGGCCGCCCAGCCGCGCTCGGCCTTCACCTCGGCCGGTACGATCGACTCGGCGGCGACAATCGACAGCTCCCGTTCGCTCCGCGTGATGCTAACAAACTCCCCACCCGCAAGCGCCCATCCGGGGGTCGACGCAGAAGGATCGAACCGACACACCGCGAACCGCCCGGGCAGCCATTCCATGGTGATATCAATCTCGCTCATGCGGCCTCAGTGGTGTAGTTGATCCTTCCCGGCGACGATATACAATCGTGCCGGTTCGTGGATGCTGAACCACGCGACGCTTGGGGATTGGTGTAATGGTAGCACGGCTGACTCTGGATCAGTTAGTATAGGTTCAAGTCCTATATCCCCAGTTGACGAAACGCCGCTGCGGGCGCTGAAAACAGCGTTCGCAGCTTTTTCGTTGCCGACCAACTATACCTACAAATACCCCAACATACTCAAGAAATGCAGCGCCAGTGCAGCGCGGCGAAAAACCTTCACTGGTCCGCGGCGTGTTCACGACCCCCGCCAGATACCGTTGCGTTGGGCTCGCCGAAGCCGCCTGGACGCCCGCCGGCTACCGTCGGTATCACACCCCCAAAACCCACGAACGCGACACAGGCCAGATATGGGCGTCTGGCGCAAGGTCGCTCGACCGTTTGATAACCATTTGTTCTTCAACGGTGAAACGCTCAAAGCGCTGCCGGTTGTGGACCTGGCCTGGCGACGGTGCGCAACAGTGTTCTCACAGTGTTCCGACACAGTGATACTGCCCTCGCCAGCCCCAGTGATCCACCTCGCATCGGCCAGTTGCCCACGGTGATACCACGGTGATCCGCACCGTTCCCAATCCCGGTGATACTTCGGTGTTCAGCACCGGGAATCCGTCGCTGTTCATCGGGCGCTCGGCCGCTTGTTATCCGCTTGTTCTTCGGCGGATGAACCGCCGATCATCCGCCGTTCCATCGGCGGTTCTTCGGCAGCCGGACCGTCGATCATCCGTCGATCCATCGACGGTGACACGAGCCCACGAGTCGGCCCCGCCTTGGACACTCAACCGTCGGTTATCCGTCGGTCCTACGACGGTCGCGCCGCCTGTTCTTCGGTGGTCGAACCGTTGATCCCCCGTTGATCCATCAACGGTTGGACCGTCTGTTATCCGTCTGTTCTTCGACGGTGAGCGGTTGAGACACTGGTGGGAAATGCCGCTCATTCACTGGGCAGCTCCGCTTTGACATGGCGTAGTGTGATGGTGTGATGCTGGTCAGCCTGCACCTGATCTGCGACCTTGCCGTCAAGGCGTTCTAGGATCATATTGAAGAATCGAAAGTCGCCACTGAGGGCCAGCTTGAATGCCACCTTCGCCATTGCCTTTGCGAGGTCGTGCTTGTCAACGCTAGATTCCAGCAGCTCGCGCAGCGCATGCGTGATGGCCTTGCGTTCCTTGTCCGGCGGTCGCCCTTTGGGATTGCCGGACTGCCCCTTCTGCCACGGTGCCTTGAGGTTCCCATTCCCGGTGATACTTCGGTGATAAGTCTCGGTGTTCTCAGCTACCATGATTCACCTTCGCGCCGCAATGCGGACGGAATTCCT
>JACZXL010000205.1 GCA_022571635.1 Planctomycetota bacterium | reverse complement strand
CTCAAGGCACGCGGTTCACCAAGCAATTCCTCGGTTGAGCCGAGGGATTTCACAAGGTGCCTGCGCGCCCGCCTACGTACGCTTTAAGCCCAATGATTCCGATTAACGCTCGGGCCCTTCGTATTACCGCGGCTGCTGGCACGAAGTTAGCCGGCCCTTCCTTTGGGTCTGGTCATTGTGTTCCTAAACCCTGACAGCAGTTTACACCCCGAGGGGCTTCATCCTGCACGCGGCATTGCTCCGTCACGCTTTCGCGCATTGCGGAAGATTCGTTACTGCAGCCTCCCGTAGGAGTCCGGGCAGTGTCTCAGTCCCGATGCGGCGGGTCATGCTCTCACACCCGCTACCCGTCTTCGGCTTGGTGAGCCGTTACCTCACCAACAACCTGATAGGACGTTCCCCGCTCCCGAGGCAGCAAGCCTTTGATCCCGAAGGACCACATCAGGTATTAATCCAGGTTTCCCTGGGCTATCCCTGACCTCGGGGTACGTAGGAACGTATTCCTCGCCCTTGCGCCGCTCTACTCACCCCCGAAGGGGCTTTCGCGCTCGACTTGCATGTCTTAACCATGCCGCCAGCGTTCAATCTGAGCCAGGATCAAACTCTTTAATTGAGTGTGCTATCAAACGCGACCCATACGGATCACGATGCATTACACATGTTTACCCTGGCCAACCGGCTCCGATCACTCGAAGCCGGACGGTCTCGCTGGTTCCAACAACCAACGCCAGCAGAAGGCAAATCTGCTGGTAGTTTACGAACATCACTACCGTCACCATCATCAATGACAACGGTAAACGATCGGTCTGGCTGGAGCCAACCGATCTGGCATCACAAGGATGTCCGAAAGCACCAGGTGCTGTGTATTACCCAGCGCTTGCGGGATCCCGGTCCAACGACACGTTGTGACCGCGTCGAAGTTCCGGGCACATCCTCGCGGCGTACCCAACTGTTTACTTTCCAATGAGCGTACGATCCAGATCTGGAGCGGGAAATTCCCGCACCATAGCCGTAATCGCTCTCGCGATCCGGTGCCGGGATTTTAGCAACCTGTTCGTCTCTGTCAAACTAGGGCATCCGAAGGGCTCGGTACCCGGCCAGCGAGACCCGGACGTGGCTGCGAATTCCCACCCGCGGCGATACGATCCCGCCGGGCCCGGTCGTCGGAAACGGCCAGGACAGCCGCGATGACGCCGGCCGGGCGAGACCGCCGCAGGACCCTCGCCGCCCGCTGCATCGAGGCCCCGGTCGTCCGCACATCATCGACGAGCACGATCTGAAGGTCACGAAGGTCCCATCCGCCGGGGCGTCTGCGAAGACGAATACCCCGCCCCCCGCGCCGGAGCCGGTCGGTCTGCGAGAGCCCCACCTGGGGTGTCCCGTTGGCCGCCGCCAACACCCGCAGCAGCGGCGCGCGAAGCTCGACGGCGGTCGCGCCGGCGATCGCCAGGGCATGGTCGATGCCTCGATAGATCCGCCGTTGCCAGGGCATGGGCATCGGCACCACGACGCAACGCGACACGTCCAGGAGCTTTGATTCGATCACGGCCGCGCCCAACTGCCGCCCGAGCAGCTCGGCCATGTCCGACCAACGCTGGTACTTGATTGCAGGTATCCATTGGCGCAGAGGATCGACGTATGGACCGAGCCGCACTACTCCAGCGACCGGCGTTGCTTGGTTTCGACACGACCCGCACCCAGTGTCGGTCGCTTCACCGGCGCCCACGCTCGAACCGCAGCGGCGACAATACGCGGCCAGATCATCGCGTCGCCAGTTCGCCTCAGCGATTGCTCTTTCCGCCGGCGGCAAGGACCATCCAAGCCACGTCTGCTGAACGTCGTCAATCCATGCTCCGAGTTTGGCAGTCCGTTGACGAAGTAGCAGTGGCACGATCGGAGCGTACCAAGAATGCCATCGCGATCCGGAGTGGGGAAGAAATGTGGATGAATGATGGGACGCTTCGCGTCACCCGCTCAACGGGGAGAAGTCGTGGCGACCTGTTCGCGTGTTTTACAATGCGAGCCGGGGCGTGTCGCCCCGGTTCGCGTGAGGGATGGGTTGGCGGGGCGGCGCGCGACGGGCGGGGCTTGCTGTGCGGGCGCGAACCGGGTTGACATCCCGATGGAATCGGGAGCTCGCTCGGAATGCCACCTGCCTTCTTCGCCTCCCTCGATGCCTTGATGCCTCGATGCCATGATGCCTTCTGCCATCACCACTCAATGAACGCCAAATATGGGTGCTCGCCCGTGTCGGGGTCTTGGCCAAGGTCGATGAGGTCGCGCAGGACGTCGGCTGGGAGCAGCTCGTCGGAGCTGACAATGTCCACCTGCTGGACGGGGCGGCCTTGCTTCTTGAAGATCACCGCGTGTCTGCCGTCGTCGTTCGGCTCACCCGTGACCACGCCCAGCGCATCCACAATCAGCGCCACCGGCGTGGATCGTCAGGTCCGGCACTCGCCTGTAGAATCTGGGAATGCCTGGGGTCGGTGCGGGACAGTCTGATGCAGTGGAGATCAGTTGGACGGGGTCGCTGCCGTTTGTCGGCCGTACGGATGAGATCGCGCGCTTTCTGGAGATCCTCGAGGAACCGGCGGGGCAGGCGATCGTGGTGTCCGGTCAGGCGGGGATGGGCAAGACCTGGTTGGTGAACCGGTTGGCGTCGATCGCCGAGGCGCATGCGGAGCTTACGTGTCGGACGACTCGGTTTGAGGTGACGCCGGATGACTCGGTGACGTCGACACTGGAGTTGATTTTGTCGCACGCGAAGGACGCGGCGGAGAGCGCTGCGGGGTTCTTGGAAGTTACCGATCGTGGGCGGAAGCAACTCAAGGCGATCATGGGACTGCTGCCGAAAGGGGACAAGCTGACCGAACTGATTGGAGTACTTGGTAGCGAGGCCAAGGGCCATTTGCGTAACAAGTTCCTTGATGTACTTCGGGCGCTATCAAAGCGGATGCCGGCCAATGCGCGGGCGATCTTTGTGATCGATCCCGAGAAGCTAATGCACCCGGAGAGTGCGGATTCGTGGCGAATCATTGTGAAGGGCCTGCCGCCAAAGGTGCTGTTCGCGTTCGCGCAGCGGCCGCAGGATGCGCTGGTTTCAGATAACGCCTTTCTGGCGCTCCCGAACGTGCATCGGGTTCCGGGGGCGGCGGACGGGCTGTACACGCTCGACGAACAGTCGGTGGATGAGATGGTCGAGTTCGCAGCGCCCCAGATCGCGGCGCCGATCGATGCCGTGCGAGCGGCGGTGGCGCGGTACGACGGTCATCCGTACTCGGTGGGTGCGGCGCTTGGATTGATCGCGGATGGACGACCGCTGGATCAATTGCCAGGCGACCCGACGGGTGAGCAGATCGGGCCGACACAGTGGGACCAGGTGTGCACCAAGCACGGCGAGGATGCGATCAAGCTGTTCGAGGCAATGGCCGTGCTGGAGGAGCCAGCGCCGTTGGAGACGGTGGATGTGGTGGCGGCCGTGGAGCGGGTTCGCCGCACCCAGCTCCTTGCGGATCGGTTCCTCAAGTCGCTGGTCCGTGAAGAGGGCGAAGGATGGCGGATCTATCACGTCATTCTGGCGGATCACGTGCGGGAGCGGCTTGAGGCAGAGAACGGCGCGGAAGCGTATCACAAACGGGGAATCGATCTGTTTCGGGAGTCACTGCGTGTGAGTCGGGAGGAACAGACAGCGCCGGATGCCCTGGCGGCGCGGCGGTTGGCAGTGCACGTTCGGCATGTAGATGGCGACGAGGCCTTCGCTCGAACATTCGTGAATGAATGCGGTCAAGCTCTGATCACACTTGGGCTTCTCGACACATTTATCAGCGAGTCGCTTCGCATTCTCGATCTAGCTGAGTTGGACCTGGCAATGGAAGCTGCAGTCAGAGTCAACCTCGGGCAGACCCATCAGATACGCGGCGAGCTGGATGAAGCCGAAGCCATGGACAGACAGGCGCTCAAGATTAACGAGAAACTCGGCCGCCTCAAAGAGATGGCCAGCAGCTATGGCAATCTCGGAGCGATCCACCTGCGACGCGGCGAGCTGGATGAAGCCGAAGCCATGGTGAAAAACTCGCTGGAGATTTTTGACAAGCTTGGTCAGTTGGAAAGCATGGCCACGCAGTACGGCAACCTGGGGCTGATCCACCTGGAGCGCGGCAGGCTGGATGAATCTAAAGCCATGCTGAAACACTCGCTGGAGATTTTTGAGAAGCTTGGTCAACTCGACGGCATGGCCAGGCAGTACGGCAACCTCGGGGTGATCCACCGGAGACGCGGCGAGCTGGATGAAGCGGAAACCATGCTAAGAAAGGCGATGGAGATCTACGAGACACTCGGCGGGCTCGAAGGCATGGCCAAGCAGTACGGCAACCTCGGTTTGGTTTGCAAGGACCGGGGTGATGCGCACGGCGCGCGGCAAAACTGGATCAAGGAGCGAGATCTGTACACGCGGGCTCAGATGCCTCACCTCGCGGAGGAGGTGCAGGGGCAGATTGATGGGTTGGGAGAGAGCGAGTGAGGTCTGGTAATGGGCGCGTGGGATTGGTCGGGGCGGGATGCGGGGCGCAGAGCGGTGCGGCTGCCTTCACTTGTTGAGTTGCGGAAGGTACTGGCGCTGTGTTTCGGAGAGCGCGAGGTGCAAGTGCATCATGGCGCGGGCGCAGATCTCGTCGCGGTCGAACTCGAGGCGCTCACGCTGTAGTTCGCGTTCGAGCATGGCGCGGCTAGGCATGCCGAAGGAGGAACGACTCGACTCACCCTCCTGCTCGCGCTGGAGGGCGATACCCTTATCGCTTATCTCCATGAAGCGCGAGCGGAAGTTCTGTGCTATTGCATCAATCTGATTGCGCTGAGCATCGGCGAGGTTGGGAAGTCTGAGGATGGAGGCGATGGACTTCTCGATCTCCCGTGAATCCCGGTAGATCTCGGGGTAGGCTTGCTGGTAGTAGGCGAAGCGAAGCGGCACGGCGCTTTCCGTGGGCAGTTCGGTCAGAATCCGGTCCAGATGATCCTCGTTGATGGAAGTCAATCGGCGGCGGTTGGCGAAGAGGCGCTGCACCTGCTGTTGTCGTTTGTCCCGCAGCGCCGCAATGACGCCGGACGATGCTTGACTCTCGCTGGCCCGTTCGGCGGCTTGGCTGATGCGATCCACGGCTTTGACCACCTCAAGCCGCTCTTGAAAGACCCCAGCAGCCTCGGAATCATACGAGTCGAGAATTGGTTGAAGTGTGCCCAACGTGGACTCGTCCAAATCGGCGTCATACACGAGCCGAACGAGATCCAGCCCTCCCCGGCTGTCGTTCTGAAACGGCGGATAGGCGCGGGTAACTTCGTGATGGACGGCGCGTCTCCGCAGGAGGCGCAGCCGTTGGACGAGTTTTGACTGCCGATCGTCAACCGCCATGATGGCGACATCATCAAAGAACCGGTCGTCAGCTTCCTGCAACGCAACGAGCCGTTGTTGGAGCAACCCGTCTTCATCAGGCTCAGGTTCGTCTGCCTGGGTCTGATTCTCTGTTGTCATCGGGACGTAGAGAATCTCATCAAACTTCTCGCGGTAGTCTTGATACAACAGATCCAGGACCGCACCGTCGCCTCCGCCGATCTTTGAGCGCCTGACGAAGCGCTGGAATTCGCCGGCGCTGATCGGATTGGGCAGGTGCGGATCCTTGACTCGTTGATCGGCATGGGAGGCGACGTCGGAGGCGAGTTCGCCATCTCGGGTCACGCGCGGTGGTTGGTCCGTCTCTTGAGGAACAACACGTTGCTCTCCCGGCCCGACTTGCTTCGCTGCTAGGATTTGCTTTGCGGTTTCAGCGAACAGTTCGGCTCCAATCAGTGCTTCGAGCGTCGCGTCAGCTCGTTTACGCAGCGCGACACGGCGAGTAGGAAGATCACCTAGCTTTGCGTAGAGGGTTTCGGGGTTCTCTTCGTTCAGAACTTCCATGGTTCGATACTCGCGCGACTCTTCCACCACATCGACAAGTTTATCGATGAGTTTGTCATCTTGTCGCACGAACTCGTCACGCTGAAGCTGAATCTGCTCGATCAAATCGGCGGCGATGTTGTCGAGTTTAACTGCTTCGGCGTACCGGCGACGATACGAGCCGGGACTCAGGTATATAGGCTGATAGACGCTCTTGTAATACCGATCGCGCAGATCGGCAGTCTTTTCCTCGCCGAGCACTTTCATAAGCTCGCGTACGGTCTTGAGATTCAGTTTACTGATATCATGGACGGCCTTTTGGAACGGAACGCTGGCTTCATCGAACTTCGTCCGAAGCGCTTCCATGAGCTCTTGGTTCTCACCAAGTTGCATCATCTGTTCGGGCGTCATGTCGCGCAGTCCAAGCTCGTCAATCGTGTCGAGCATATCGGTCGTGGCCGCCCTCAGTACGCCATGCAGCACCGTGGCCCGGCTGAGGAGCGCGCTTTCATAGCCGACAAGGATGGGTTCGGCCAACGCGGCCTCGTCGGCCGAGAGATCGAGCCCTTCGACGAGTTCGACGAGATCGGCGCGAGCGCCGGGATTGAAATTCCCCCCGATGTTCAGAATCACGGTTCGCAACGCTTGGATTCGGCGTTGCTTGCGCACACGCTGCAGCTTCAGGTGCTGCTGGTCATCGAGGATAGCTTCGATCTCATTGAAGAGGGACCGATCGACACCAGCGATCTTCGACTGAACATTCTCGAACTCTTGGATCAACTGCTCAAGCTCGGTCCGTTCCGGGATTTCAAACCGACTGCGCATGAAGTTGATGGCGATGTCCAGCAAGTGGTCCTGGAAAGCTTGCATGTCTTTGTCGCGCAACCGGCGGAAGCGGTCGAGATACGCATCATGCAGCGGCTCGAGCGCGAGGCGCTGATCGACCGAGAGTTCGAGCCGATCGGCGTACTGGATGAGGGTCTTGGTGTTGATCGGATCGGGAAACATCGGCAGCCCCTGGGCGAGGGCGGCCGACGGGA
>JACZXL010000204.1 GCA_022571635.1 Planctomycetota bacterium | reverse complement strand
TGACGGGCATGTGTCATCCCGCTGGGCCGAAGGTGTTCATCAGTTGCTATGCGACCGCGGACGACGACGAGCTGGCGGCGACGCTGGTGCGTGAAATGGTGCACGGCTACCTG
The DNA here is from genome assembly GCA_022571635.1 of Planctomycetota bacterium. Taxonomy (GTDB): domain Bacteria; phylum Planctomycetota; class Phycisphaerae; order Phycisphaerales; family SM1A02; genus JADFNO01. The sequence goes on along the minus strand of JACZXL010000204.1, from coordinate 6,861 downwards.
CACCGCTTCGGTACGCCCAAGCGCCTGCCCGCCTGGGCCAATGAGGGGTTTGCCGAGCACGTTGTCGCCGCGTTGGTCAAGGCTGATTCGGCCGGCAATGCGCTTCGCCGCGCCGCACTTCAATTCATTCGCGGCGGCGGCAACGTGCAAGCGGTGCTCGATCTGAAGTATGCGGACGACACCTGGCCGGGCCCGAACGAGATCGGCCGGGCCGTCGGGTTCTTGCTGATCGAACTCATGATCCGCGAGAACCCAGCCGGGTTCGGCGCGTGGGTGAGGGCGGTGAAGCGGGGCGACGATTGGCCCGAAGCCCTGCGCGCCCGTTACGGCGTATCCCGCCGCCGGCTGATCGGCGCTTTCGTGCAGTATTACCTGGTGAATGATTGAGTGGTTCGTAACCCACGGATTAACCCACGGATTAACCCACGGATTGCTATCCGTGAGTGTCTTGTACGTCTTGAATTCGGCCATCGTGTAGCTGCACCAATCGATCAGCGCGGCGGGCGATCGCTGGATCGTGCGTGACCATCACGATGGTCAAGCCCTCACGATGCTGTTCGGCGATGAGGTCGAGAATCTCCTCGCCCGTCGCTTCGTCGAGGTTTCCGGTCGGCTCGTCCGCGAGCAGCACTTTGGGTTGATTCATCAGCGCCCGAGCGATGGCGACGCGCTGGCGCTCGCCGCCTGAGAGTTCGCGCGGCCGATGCTTGAGCCGCGGCCCCAGGCCGAAGGATTCCAGCATACGGCGGGCCCGCGCTCGAAGTTGTCCGATCTGCCCGTAGTACCGCCACCGATGCAGGCCGACGAGCCCGGGCAAGACCGTGTTCTCCAGAACCGTCAACTCCGGCAGGAGGTGGTAGAACTGAAACACGAACCCGACGGATTTGTTGCGGTACCGATCGCGTTGGCGACGGGACATGCTGCTCAGCGGGTGTCCTTCAAAGAAGACTTCGCCGAAGCAATAGCCGCATTCCGTGCAGACGGCCGAGATGCCGATCGGATAATTACACTTTGGGCATACGCCCCGCCGCATGCTGCGCTTGCGCTTGGAGATCGAGACGCCGTGTTCTGATTTGCGTGTGATTGAGTCCGGCTGATCAAGGTCGCCAAACAAGTGCAACAGCGTGCTTTTGCCCGATCCGGATGCGCCGAGTACGGCAACCCACTCGCCTTGTTTGACGTGCAAGGTCGTGCCCTTGAGCACGGGCACATCGACCCGCCCGAGCCGGTACGTTTTGTAGAGTTCCACCGCGCTGAGCAAGGAGCGCGTGGTCGGCTCGGTGTCCGTGGCCGTCGGGGCGGGAGCAGGTCGGTTGGCCACGCGAGTCTCACTCATACCGAAGGGCCTTGACGGGATCGACGTCGGCCGCTTTGGCCGCAGGAAGAAACGCCCCGATCAATGAAAACAAGACCGCCCCGATCATCGTGATCACCGCGGCTTGCCGATCCACTTCGTTGGGGATTTCAGAGAAATAGTAGACCGCGGGATCCCACATCACGACCCCGCCACGATCCTTCAGAATCAGAATCCCCGCGCCCGCACCGATCAACGTGATCGTCACGAGCGAGCCGAGGGTGATTGGCATCAAGTCGCCGCGGCGCCCGTAGTAGACCGTAAGCCCGATGGCCAGCAGCGCCAGCGCGAGCATAATGATCGCCAGCCACACCGGCGGATCGCCCAGCGCACTGTGAATCGTGTTGATATTTCGCACAATGAGATAGGCCAGGCCGAGTCCGAAGACCGCGCCTCCGACCCCGATGACCAAGCCGTAGCGCAGGAAGATCCAGGAAATCCCCAAGCGCGATGCGCCGATCGACCGCAGAATGCCGATGTCGCGCGTCTTTTCGTACACGATGGCCCAGAAGATCGACAAAACGAGCCCGGCGCACACGAGATACACCAGCGAGAAGAGGGTGCGCATCAGTTCGCGCTCCTTCTCGATCGGCTCAATGAATTTTGCTTGCTGTTCCGCCCAGGTCTTGATTGAGACGCCCCCACTGAGATACGAAGGCGGCGGCACAAGCGCACCCTCGTCGAACAGCTCCTGTTGGAACGCGTCGTAGGCCGTTTCGACTTGCCGTCGAAGCGCGGTGGCGTCTACACCTTCAACTGCTCGCACCAAGACCATCGTCGCCCGCGCTGGATCGATACCGATTACCTTCGGCATCCCAAGGTCGTCGAGTTGCTCTTCGTCGACTATCTGCCCTTCGTTGAGGTGCAGCATCTCCTGGCCGACGTCAAGCGGAATCATCACCCGCGATTCGTCGATCAGGTATACGCCGGAGAAAAACTCGTTCACGACCGGGAAAATGACGCTTTTCGGATCGACGACCACGGCCCCACGGGCCGTCGGTTGGGGGGTCAGTGTCACCCGAAAGTGAGGCATCCACCAGGAGTCGCCGCGTTGTCGCCGGATCGGCCGGATCGAACCGTCGGATTGCCGTTCGTTCCCGATGGACACGTGTATGCCGAGCACGATGCCCGGTTTGCCGGAGCGGCTATTGCCCAGCGTTCGGCCGTCCTGAAGCGCCTGTTCGAGCACCTCCGAAGGAAGATCGCGCCGAAAGTCCGTCTCGGACATCTCGTCGGTCGGCGGTCGCCAATACAGCGTGTCGTCGTATCCGGTGACGCGCGCGAAACCGGCCGGCTCGATCGCCCAGAACTGCACGGCTTTAGAATCCTTGCGCGCTCCAGCCGGATACGGCATGCGCAACAAGCCCCAGCCATCGACGACCGCCGTCGCGGCCTCAGCTTCCGGCAGCGCTTCGATCCGCGCGATCAAGCGCTCATAGTGCGGGATGCCGTTGACCGGATAGGCGACGATCACATCGCCCATGAGGGTTCGCCCGGAGGAGCGCACCATGTCCAGGAACCCGGTCATGACCGAGACGACAATGATGACCAACGCCACGCACAGAGCCACCGCGCCCACCGCTACCATCGGGATGACGCGCGAGGTGAGGTAGCGGTTGGCGAGAAGAGCGTGGTACATGGTTAAAGAAGGCACGAAGGCAGGAAGGCAGGAAGGCAGGGGACGACAGCGGTTGTCGTGAGCCTAGTCGCGGGCGCGGGCTGGAACAACTGGCCCGGCGCGGGACCTGGTATTCGGCGCTTCAGGGCGTGAATTGATCCATGGGCCGGCCGAGCCGTTGCACAAGTTCGATCGGCGCACCGATGTCGGCCACGACAACCTTGCCCACATATTCCTTGGCCGCGGCTGCGATCAATCCGGGCTTCTTGGCGACGAAGGTGACGGTGCAGTCGGCTCGTACAATCGTCCCCAGCGGTTCGCCGGTATCGCAATCCAGCCCCGAGGGGACATCCACCGCCAGCACCGGCGCCGATGCGCCGTTCATCCACTCGATCGCCTGCGCCGCCGGTCCCCTCACCGGCCGATCGAGACCCGTTCCAAAGATCGCATCGACGATCAGATCAGCCTCGGCGTGTGATGCGATATCGTCGAGCGGGACTTCGGACAATCCCATCTTCAGGCAGATTTCACGGTTGATCGCAGCGTCGGTTCCCGCGCGCGGTTCGCCCAGTTTGACGAATATCGTCTTGACGCCGGCGTTGTGCAGGTGCCGACCCAGCGCGTAGCCGTCGCCGCCGTTGTTCCCCGAGCCGCAGACGATCAGGGCAGTGGGTGGTGAATTTGGCGCTTCGGCGAGCATGCGCAACGCCTGGTCCGCCAAACCGCGGGCGGCGTTCTCCATCAGCACGATCCCCGGGATCCCGTATTCTTCGACCGCAGCTCGATCGACGGCGCGCACCGATTCGCGATCGAGGATGTACTGGATTTGGCTCATCGTCGGCTAGTCTAGCAGGCGACCGATGGCCACAGGCGGTGTCGAGTACACTTCAGTCCTGGATCGGCGATCATGACGCTAGCGCAGATCTCACTCGTCCGCACGATGAAGGGTGCCACCGACAGCGACTCCCGGCGCGCCGGGACGAGTCGTCGGTGCCTAAGGTCAAGGGACGCTCCGACACGCACGACTCCCTTTGGTCGCCCTAAGGTCGTTTACTCAGGTGAGACCAGATCTACGAGTCCAAGGATATAACTGTCGGAGGTGACTGAGCGCATGCGGATTCTGCTGACCAACGACGACGGGATTGATTCGCCGGGTATTGCGGCGCTCTATGACGCATTACACGGGCTCGGCGAGATTTTTCCGGTCGCGCCGCTGACCGTTCAATCCGCCACCGGCCACGGCATCACGTTCAACGAGCCGTTGATGGTCGAGGAGACGATCGTAAACGAACGAATGAAGGGGATTGCGGTGGACGGTCGGCCGGCGGATTGCGTCAAACTCGCCCTGCGCACAATTTGGCCGGACCGGTTCGGCGCTGACACCGCCCCTGACCTGACCATCAGCGGGATGAACATCGGCGCGAATGTGGGGATCAATATTCTTTACTCAGGTACGGTGGCGGCGGCGATCGAGTCGGCGTTCCTTGGCGTGCCCGCCATTGCCGTGAGCCTCCACATCGGTGATCGCAGCAAGATTTACTACAAACGCGCAGCCCAGATCGCACGGTCCGTCATCGATCGGGTGTTGGAGCATAAGCTGGACGCGCACGGTGTGGTGAACATCAACATCCCGCGCACGGAGAGCGATGATGCGCCGATGCCGTCGATCCGCGTGGTGGAGATGAACGCAGCGCCGGGCACCGAGGAATACGAACGGCGGGTCAGCCCCGCGGGGCAGGTCTACTACTGGGTGGCGACCGACGGAATGGCGTTCACCCACACCGCGCCGGATACGGATGTCGAGGCGCTGCTGGAGCGCTGTGTGACGGTGACGCCGCTGACGTACGTACTCACGGATCACGCTCGGCTTCAAACCTGGACGGAACGGTTGGAAGGAAGGCATTAGGCATTAGGCATTAGGGAATTGAGAGATGGCGAGGGGCGCGTGGTAATTATACGAATCGCAATTGGTCCGCAGGCGGGTGCCATGCTTTGACCCCTTAGAAACTATCTCAGAACCCCAGTTGTGGTGGTACGGGCGTCTCGCCCGTACGCTTGATCATGGTGCTACGTTCGCACGGCGAGACGTTTGCACGGGCGAGACGCCCGTGCCACCGGTTTTGAGATAGTTTCTAAGATTGAAGGGCACTCTTTTGATCCATCAGACAGAACCTAGAGTGAGCGGACCATGATCGGTTGGGTTCTTTGCATCGGCGGGGCGTACATCCTGGGATCGATCCCCTTTGGTTATCTGCTCGGCCGAGCCCGGGGCCTCGATATTCGGCAACACGGGTCGAAGAACGTCGGCGCGACGAACGTCGGGCGTGTGCTCGGCCGACGGCTCGGGCTCATTTGCTTCTTCTTGGATGTATCCAAGGGCGCCGTTCCGGTCATTGTTGCAGGTGTGCTCGACGATCTGATCACACAACCGATCACGTCCATAACGCCATTGCAGATGTGGCTGTGGCTGGCGGTCGCCTGCGCGGCGGTCCTCGGACATATGCACTCGCTTTTCCTGGGGCTGCGCGGCGGCAAGGGCGTGGCCACCGGCTTCGGCGCGATGCTGGCTATGTGGCCGCTGCTGACCTTCCCCGCTTTGGGGGCGATGGTCGTCTGGTACGGCATGCTGCGGCTGACACGCTACGTCTCGGTCGCGAGCATGACCGCATCCCTCAGCCTTCCGCTGGCGTATCTGGTTCGCGCTCTGCCACCCGATGCGACGGACGTCGAGCTTTCCCAGACCCTAGCGCGGGTGTGGCAAACCTCGCCGCCGCTGATTGTCACCACTGTCCTGGCGCTGCTGATCGTCTTCAAGCACCGAACGAACATCGCGCGCTTGCGCCGCGGCGAGGAGCCAAAGAGCAACAGTTCGTAATCGCGGCGCGCTATTTGGATTGAACAATGACCGGAAGCAGGATCACCGCCTCGGGACTCTGCTGGACCAGCCGACCGGCGGCGGCGCGGGCCTGCGCATAGTCCACAAGCGCCAACGCATCGGCCGACGGCTGCGCTTCGGCGCTCACCTCGTCCAAGCGGAGCATGCGCAGCGTCGTCGTCTGCGCTTCGATGATCTGCATCTGGGCGAGCGCCGCACGCAACTGCGAGGCAGGGATCGCAATGGTGTAGTCCGCGCCCCGCCGGGAGAAGTCGAGCTGCTGCTCAAACGACGGCGCCAGCGCTTTCGGTCCGTACAGATGCTCGCTGCGGTGATCCGTCTCCGTTGAACGCCGTCGCTCACGCTTCGCCAACTGGATCTTGGCCCGGGTGGCGACGAGCGTGAGATCCGCCAGCAACTGAGGTTTGCGATCGAGCCGGCTCGATCGACCGGCGTCGGACCGAGCTTCAAGTTCGCCCGGACCGATGTCGGCCCGCGCGGTCACCAACCACGCTTCGGCAAGACGCTGGGCCTCGGCGAAGCTGAAGTTCCGAACGACCGCGGACCGGTTGGGAAATCGCTGCGCGACGTTCTGGAGGATGCGCTGGGCGTCCTGGGCGTCGGCGAATCGCAGCACGATGGCGAAGTCCGCCGCCAACAGTTGAACCTTCCCAACACCCGGTTCGTTTGGACTCGGCCGCCGACCACGGCCAGCGGACTGTGCCGGCGCCGGTTCATCATCTGCCTCGGCGACCGCAGCGACAGTGGGAACATCCAGCGGGCCACGATGGTGGATCGTTGACCCGGGCGGGGGCACGGGACCGCCCCCGGATTGCTCGGCAACGAGAGGCCTCGGTGTTCGCCACGCATCGCCGCCGGATGATGATGAGTCAATGCTCGCCGGGGCGGGATCGGTGACGATCGCGAATTGATCCGCAGGCTCAGGACCGGTTGATGACAGCCCCCCCGAGACGGCCACCCAATAAACACCTCCGAACAGCATCAGCCCGATTC
>JACZXL010000203.1 GCA_022571635.1 Planctomycetota bacterium | reverse complement strand
GACACGCGTGACTCGGCTGCCCGAGCGCAGGCAATGGCTGCGCTTGGTGAGCTCGCCGCCGGCGCTGCCCACGAGATGAACAATCCGCTGGCCGTGATTTCCGGTCGGTCACAACTCTTGGTTGAGCGACTACAAGACCCCGAGCTTCGGTCCGCGGCGCAACAGATTGTCCAGCGATCGCATGATCTGAGCGACATGATTACCGCCCTTCGCGTTGTTGCCGAACCGGCCGAGCCCAAGCCGCAGTTGGTCGATCTCCACGTCGTTTTACAAGAAATCGTCACCGAGTTTAGTCCGAGAAACGATGGTGCTTCTCGGATCAAACTTGTTGTGGAGGAAGGAGTTGGGCAGGTCCTCGTTGATCCGGATCATATTGCCCAGGCCGTGCGAGAGTTGGTTCGCAACGCCGTCGAAGCATCCTCTGACGCTCAGATCGAAGTGCGCGTTCAAATCGACCCTCTGGATGACCGATTGAAGGTTCAGGTGACGGACAACGGTCCAGGGTTGAGCGACGATGCCCTGGCTCATGCGTTCGCACCGTTCTTCAGCGACAAGCCGGCCGGTCGTCAGCCGGGCTTGGGCCTCGCCCGTGTCAAGCGGCTCGTGGAGGCGAATCGAGGCCGGATCACGCTGAAGAACGGTCCGACGGGAGGCGCCGTGGCCACGATCTGGTTGCCTGGGGGACGGGCGGCGGTTTCCAGTCAACGTGGCGCCGCCTGAGGCGGTGCGATCATCGGCGTCGCCCGTGGTTCGGAGTCGAGCCGAGCATCGTGCCGGCTGGAGGGGAAGGTTCTCGATGGAATCTCTGGACAAGGAAATCGCGGAAGTCTTCGCCGAGCACCCGCCGGCGGTTCAGGGGCCTGCGCGGATCCTCATCGTGAGCACCAACGATGCGCTTCGAGTCTGCCTACGGGACAAACTTCTTGAGGTCGGCCACCGTTGCGCGTGCGCCGACAGCCTGATACAGGCCCGCAGCGCCATCGCTCGTCGCCGCTTCGATTTACTGTTGCTCAATCTTGACCTGGCGGATGGCGATGTGCCGGAGTTGGTGCGCGCCTTGAGATCGGTCTCGCCGCCCACTCGGTCCATCGTCTTCGCCGACGCCGCCTCCTTCGCGAAAGTCGTCGGCGCCTTGCGGTGCGGCGCCGTGGATTTCATGCGTCTGCCCGCTGATGTCGATCAGCTGTGCGATCGCGTCAAATCGGCGCTGGTCGAGGTCAGGGCCGATATGCAGCGAGAGGAGCGCTTGTTGCGGCTCAAGTCCGTCTGTAAGAAGCTCGCCGCCGCCCGCCATGAAGTGTCCCAACAAGTGGAGCGGCTGTGCAAGGATCTCGTCGAGGCCTACCAAGACGTCTCGCTCCAAATGACCGAGGTGGCCATGGCCAGCGAGTTCCGCACGCTTCTGAAGCAGGAGCTGGACGTCGAGGCGCTCCTGCGCACCGCGTTGGAGTACCTTCTGACCAAGACCGACCCGACCAACGCGGCGGTCTTTCTGCCGGACTCAGCCGGCCGGTTCGACCTCGGCGCGTACGTCAACTACGACTGCCCGCGCGAAACGGTCACCACCTTGTTGGATCATCTGTGCCAGTATGTGTGCCCCCAAATGGCCGAGGAGTCGGAGATCGTGGCGTTCAGCGACGCGAGCGAATTCGCCGCCTGGGTGGGGGCCGAGGTGGGATTCCTGGCCGGGTGCCAGGTGATCGCCTTCTCGTGCCTTCACGAAGGCGAATGTCTGGCCGTGATGGTGCTGTTCCGCAGCAAGTCGACGCCCTTCGCCGAGGAGCTTGCCGGCGCGATCGATATTCTCCGCCCGATCTTCGCTGAGCAAATCAGTAACGTGATCAAAGTGCATCACCGGGCCACGCCATCCTGGCCCGACGACCCGGCCGCCGGCGACGAATACGACTACAACGACTACGACGACCTGGGCTTCGGCGGATACGCGGCCTAAGACGGCCCGGGACGTCTTCAGCTCAGCTTGGCGCCGGTCGGAGTCCGTTGACTTGCCTTCGTGGTTCCACCGACGAGCCGAACGCGGTGCGGCGAGAGAATCTGGCCGAGTCGCTGGACCAGTTGCCCGTCGGGAACGATCCTCAGGCCGTGCGGTTTGAGCGCAATACGCTTGCCGGCGGTGTGCAAGAGCAATCGTACGTTCACGCCTCGACGCCCGTTGCCCTGCGCCGCGCCAGTAGCGCCGCGCAGCACCTCCTCGATCTCGTGCATCGTCTGCTCCAGCGGCTTGCGCTCCGAGTCGTCCACGAGATCCAACTCCAACCGAGTTGCGAAATGATTCTCGATCTCGTCGATCGGAATCACCTTGTCCACGATGAGGTTCAGCTCGCCGCGCGAGTGATCCACCTTTCCCCGCAGTGCGACGACCGCATCGCTGTGCAGGAGGTGGTTGTACTGCTTGTACGCCTCGCTGAACACGACCGCCTCAACCGAGCCGCGCATGTCCTGCAGCGTGAGGATCGCCATCTTTTGGCCGGCGCTTCGGCCGCGTTGGACGATCCTCGGTCGAACCTGCGTCAACACGCCGCACAGCGTCGCCTCGCCGTCATGGGGGAGGTGTGAAGCTGCCTTGATATCCACCGGACAATACCGTTCGATGATCTGCGCGTATTGATCCAGCGGATGGCCCGAGACGTGAAAGCCCAACGTCTCCTTCTCGAATGTCAGCGTTGTGGCGTCATCCCACGGGGGAGCCTTGGGCAGCGGCCGGCCACCCTTCTCCGAACCGGCGTCAGGCGATTCAGCCGCGGCAAAAATGTTCATCTGGCCGTCACGCCGGTCGGCGGCGGCGCTTTGCCCGGCGGTGATGGCGTCGGTGATGGCCGCAAACGCCGCGGATCGCGCCTCTACGCTGTAGATGGAATCGAACGCTCCGGATTTCACCAGCGCCTCGATCGTCGCCTTGTTCACCTTGCGCAGATCCACTCGCTCGCAAAAGTCGAAGATCGAGCGAAACGAGCCGTTCTTCTTTCGCTCGCACACAATCGCTTCGACCGCGGCGCCCCCGGAACCCCGGATTGCGTTGAGGCCGAATCGAACGTGCCCGTGAAGCGAATCGCGCGGTTCGTCCGGCATAAAGACCACCGAGAACTCAACCTCCGAGAGATTCACATCCGGCGGCTTGACCTCCACGCCCACGTGAGGCCGATGCTCTTCGTGGTCGACAAAGACCGTTTGTTTACAGTCGTCGAGGTATCCGACCCAGCTTTCGATCTTCCTCGCAGCGCTTTCAAATGTCAGCAGCGCCGCCATGTATTGGTTGGGGAAATACGTCTTCAGATACGCAGTTTGATACGCGATGATCGAATATCCCGTCGAGTGGGACTTATTGAATCCGTACCCGGCGAAGTTCAAGATCAAGTTGAACAAGTCGTCCGCCTGTTCCTTGGAAAGCCCCTTGTTCTGCGCACCTTCGAGAAACTTTGATCGCTGGGCGTTGATGATTTTGCGGTTCTTCTTACTGATCGCTTTGATCAAGGTGTACGCACTGCGAAGTGGGATATCGCCCAGGCCGTGCAAAATCTGCATGACCTGTTCCTGATACACCATGATGCCGTACGTCTCGGCTGTGTATTGCTCGACGATCGCGTGCGCCTTCGGTACAGGCTCGTGCCCGAGCTTGCGGGCCGTGTACTGGGGAATAAGTTCCATCGGGCCCGGACGGTAGAGTGCGTTGGCCGCGATGAGATCTTCCAGCCGATCGGGCTTCATGTCCTTCAAGAGCCGGCGCATCCCCGCCGACTCGAACTGGAACACACCCGCCGTGTCCCCGCGTTGGAAGAGCGCTAACACGTTCGCGTCGTTGTACTCCAACCGCTCAAGATCAAGCGGATGCGGTCCATCGCCTTCGTCCCGGCCGACCGCTTCCCACACCGCCTTCTCCGGCAGCGCCTCGCCGATCAGCTTCCTTGCTCGCTCCAGCGTTGACAGCGTTCGCAGTCCAAGGAAGTCCATCTTCAGCAGACCCATCTTCTCGCAGGTCGGACCGTCCCATTGCGTGACCGTGTCTTCGTTGCCGGTCGTTCGATACAGCGGCACGATCGTGTCCAAAGGCTGCGTTGCGATGACGACGCCCGCCGCATGAACGCCCGCATGACGGGCATGTCCCTCGAGCCCCTTGGCCGCATCCACAACCGTTCGAACCAGCTCGTTCGTCTCGTATTCACGCCTAAAGTCCGGCTCCTTGGCGAGCGCCTCGTTGATCGTGATGTTCAACTCGCTCGGAACGAGGTTGCTTAGGCGTTGACCTTCCCGCGGGGAGAGACCCATCACGCGCGCGACGTCCTTGATTGCCGCCTTCGCTTTCAGCCGACCATAGGTGATGATTTGTGCAACGTGGCCGTATTTCTCGCGCACGTAGTCGAGCACTTCAGCTCGGCCGTCCTGACAGATGTCGATATCGATATCGGGATACTCACTGCGGTCGGGGTCGGTGAACCGTTCAAACAGCAAGCCGTACCGAATCGGACATGCGTTGGAAAGCCCCAGCACGTAGCCCACCATCGTGCCCACGCCCGAGCCGCGCGCCATGGCGGGAATTCCGCGCTGCCGCGCCCAGTTCACGAAGTCCCACACGATCAGGAAATATGCAGAGATGCCTTTGTCCGCCAAGATGTGTAACTCACGAGCAAGGCGCTCGCGAATCTCGTCGGTGATGCCGTCGGTCCCGTACCGCCATTCCAAACCCGCCAAACAAAGCTCACCAAGTGCTTCGTCACACTGTGATTTCAGCACTTCCGGCGAAGTGTCGTCAACCGTCGAATCGAACGGGTGAAGCGTGAACTGCGAACAGAACGCCATGAACCACTCGGTCGATCCACGGTATTCGGGCTTGACCGTTACGTCCGGGAACGCCGGCCGGCTCTCTTTGGCAACCTCATGTTCCACTTTCACGATCGGTGTGTGACTCGTCGAGAAATCCAACTCGACATTGCAACGGTCCGCGATGCGCACAGTGTTCGCGATCGCTTCGGGTAGATCTGCAAACAACTCAGCCATCTCGGCCGGCGACTTCACGTACAACTGCTTGGAGTATCGCAGCCGCCCCGGATCGTCCTTCGTTCGCCCCATCGAGATGCAGCACAGCGTGTCGTGAAGGTCGTGGTCCTCAGCCGTCATAAAGTGCGCGTCATTATCGGCAACGATCGGCAGATCAAGATCACGCGCCAATCGCAACAGCAGCGGATTGATCCGATCCTGTTCGGGTGTGTCATGACGCTGAAGCTCGATGAAGAACCGCGGTTCGCCGTGATCGTTTTGGCCGAACGTCTGAGCGTGCCATTGCGCCTCGCGAACGGCCGATTCGTAGTGGGCGTCGTTGTTGGTCTGCGCGTAGTGCAAGAGGTAGTGCGCGATCGAGCTGCCCAGATGCCCGTTGATCGCAATCAATCCCTCGGACCACTTGCTCAGCGTGGACTTGTCCATCCTCGGCCGGTAGTAGAAGCCGTTGATAAACGCATCGCTGCTGAGCTTGATGAGGTTCTTCCATCCGGTGTTGTTCTCGGCGAGCAGAACGAGGTGGTAACTGCCGTCGGCGATGCCGCCGCCAGCTCTCTCGTGCCGGTCGCCCGGGGCCACGTACGCCTCGATGCCGAGTATGGGCTTGATCCCTGCTTCGGCCGCCTTGGAATACAGCTCGACGGCTCCATGGAGGTTGCCATGGTCGGTCACGGCCACCGCATCCATCCCCAGCTCGCGAACCCGCTGGACCAGCGGACCGATGCGATTCGCCCCGTCCAGCAGCGAGTATTCGCTGTGCAGGTGCAGGTGAACAAAACGCGGTGCGGTCGTTGTATCCATTATCTTGTATTCGTGGGTGGCAGGCTATCCTATATATAGTAGACGCAACGAACCGAGGCCCCATCAGAATACCGTGACTGGCCTGGACTGGATACCGGCCGGACGATGTGTGAACATTCTTCCGGTAAACGGCCGCCCCATCTCCGAATAGGATCGTGGGAGGACGGCGAATTACCCGCCGGCCTGTCATGACGAGCAGATGATTTCCGATGGATCGAGTCGTTCGCATCCAGACCTTCACCACCGAGCAGCGGCAGCGTGCCGTCCGTGGCTATCGCTGGCTCGCCGCTCAGCCCAGTTGGGTGGTGCGACTGGTGCTGGTGATCTTCGTGCTGGTGATCGGCCTGCCGCTCTTACTGCTCGCGGTTGTCGCGGTGATTGCGGCGATCATCGTGTTTACAGGGTTGGCGCTCATCAACGCCGCGCTCGCCAAGCTGCGCCGCCTGCTCCCGAAGCGCGACGGCCGCTCCAACGTCCGCGTCATCAGAAGGCAGTGACCGGTAGCGCGACGCCCACGGATCCCAATCCGTGGGTTTCTTCCCCCAAGCCCCATCCCTCAAGCCCCATCCCTCAAGCCTCAAGCCTCAAGCCTCAAGCCTTCTTCTTCACGGACACGGCCCAAAGTGCGTCGCCACCGCCGCCACGTCCCGTCCGTTGACTACGCCGTCGCCGTTGACATCCCACGGGCAGTTGTCGGGATCCTTGCACAGCCCCAAGTTGTGAACGACCTCAACGAGATCGCGGTGGTTCACGACGCCATCCCCGTTCACGTCCCACGGGCACTTTCCGGCGGGGGCGGCAGCATCAAAGAGGTATGCTGAGCCGGACCAGTCGCCGTTGTCGTCGTCAAAGGTGGCGCCGATGATGGCGGTTTCGTTTCCGGGGGCGCCGCTGATCGCGACGGAGAAGCCGAAGAAGTCGCACGCCGCGCCGTCGTTGGGGAGGAGCTTGGCGATCTGGAGACCCGTGGTGGTGTCGAAGAGGTAGGCAGAGCCGGACCAGTCGCCGTTGTCGTCGTCCAGGTGGGTGCCGACGATGGCGGTGGTTCCGCTCATCGCGACGGAGCCACCGAAGCTGTCGCCTGGGGCGCCGTCTTGGGGGAGGAGCTTGGCGATCTGCCGGCCCGTGGTGGTGTCGAAAAGGTAGGCCGAGCCGGGCTGGGTGCCGTTGTCGTCGTGCCCGGAGGCCCCGACGATGGCGGTGGCGCCGCTGATCGCA
>JACZXL010000202.1 GCA_022571635.1 Planctomycetota bacterium | reverse complement strand
AGGCCGAGCGCCGGTACGCCGGGCACACCTGGAAGACCCCACGCCGGGATACCCGCTTCGCCGAAGATCAGCACATAGTTGGCGATGATGTTCACCGCGTTGCCGACCAGCGCGGAGACCGTCACCACCTTCGGTCGATGCAGGCCGAAGAAATAGTGATGCAGCCCCTTGCCCGCCATCAAGATGACGGCCCCGAGGATGAGGATCTGCGCGTAACCGGTCTCCAGCCGAATCAGTTCCTCGTAGTTCTCGATCGTGGCCGGATCGTGCATATGCCCAAACAGCCAGGGCAGGCATAACCCAAACGGCAGCAACACGACAAGCCAGATCACAAGGCTGAACCAGAACGAAGCCCAGGCGTATTTCGGGCCGTTCTCCGGCGTCTTCGCGCCGAGATTCTGACTAACGTAGGTATTGACGACCGTGAGGAAACCAAACGCGAAGGCGATCGGCGCGAACGACCAGATTCCGCCGTTGCCTTGCGCCGCCACCGCCAACGGATCGACTTGGGCGACCATCAGCCCGTCCATGAACTGCATGAGCGTGTAGCTGGTCATGGTCAGCACGGTCGGCCAGGCAATGAACCACACCTCGCGCAATGCGTGCAGACGGCCGTCGGGTAAGTCGATTGGGGTTGAGCGCTTGGACATCGTCACTGGACCGGGCAAAGGCGGATCGTAGGCACGATCTGACGGGATGACTTGACCGTTCGGTCAAAAGAACGTGCTTCAGGCGTCCGATCACTCTACGATACAGTGCTTGGGCGTGCGATCCTCGGTGGATCGACTCGTTGGGAACACGAAGGGAGTCGGCGATGATGAGGCGAGCGGATCGAACTGTGCCGGCGATGCTTGTGGTCGCGGTGATGATCGCACCGATCGGAGACGCTGCGGGGCCTACACCAGCGAACGGGATGGGTGGCGACGATGTCGATCCGCGTTGGCTTGACCGGCTGGACGGCGTCGATCGGGCATGTTTGAACGAACTGATCGGGTACGCACCGCCCGTTTTCACGAACGACCTGCAGTGGATTACTGACGATCCGCTGCGCTGGAAGGACTTGCGCGGCAAGGTCGTTGTGATTCAAACTTGGACGAGCAAGACGCCTGCCGGCCGCAACTGGGCCAGGCGGGTCCGTCACCTCATCGACGAGGCTGATCGAGATCAGGTTGCGATCATTGCACTGCACACGCCGCAAGGCGCGGACACGGCCTCGACGTACCTTGACCGCCGACCGTTGGACGTATCGGTCGCGATTGACCCCAGCGGGACGTTCTGCGACTCGCTCGGCGCCTACAAGCGGCCGGTCAATGTCATCATCGATCGCAACGGCACGGTGCGGTATGTGGGATTGAATCAGCGCGGCGTTCGTCTTGCCGTGGCCGACTTGATCGCTGAGCCGTTGGTCGAGAAGGCGGCGCCCATTCCCAAGCCTGCTGATGAGCCGACCGCCTCCGCCGAGTTTCCGTTCTTTACGACGAAGGTCTCGAATGCGACCGATATCCGTGGGAAGCGGGCGCCGGAGATGTATGTGTCGCAATGGCTCAACGGCACGCCGAACGCTCAAGGCAAGGTCGTGGTCGTTGATTTCTGGGCGACATGGTGCGGACCGTGCATCGCGTCGATCCCTCACACCAACGACCTTGCTGAGAAGTTCCGTGATGATGTCGTGATCGTCGGCATCAGTGACGAAACCCCCAGCAAGTTCCGGCAAGGCATGGACAGGCTCGCCTCCCGTAAGCGGATCAACCTCGACACATTCCGTTACTACCTCGCACTTGATCCGAGCGCGACGATGAAGAAGAAGGTGAACAGCACCGCCATCCCTCACGCGATCGTCATGAGCAGCGATTGGATCGTGCGCTGGCAGGGTCATCCCGCTTCGCTGACCGCGGCCGACTTGGGTCGCATCGTCGCCGCCAACAAGGCGATGACCGGCGGCAATGGCGCAGCTCGTGCAATCGTTGGTCGGCTGAGCGCTCAAAGTAACGCAGAAACCCCACTGCTGCTGCCACAATCCCCTCCCCCTAATCCCTAGTGCCTAGTGCCTTCTTCCTACCCCCAATTTCCTAGGAGAATCAGCAGATCTTTCACGCCGACGGTGCAGTCGCCGTCGAGATCGGCCGGACAATCGCCGCAATCTTCGCACGGCCCCCAATCGCCGAGCAGAATCAGCAGGTCCTTCACGCCGACGGACCCGTCGCCGTCAATATCGCCGGGGATTCCGGGGGACTCACATTCATCGGGGATGCCGTTGTTGTTGTCATCTCGGCTCGTGCCGGAGGCGATGTCGCAACTGTCGGGAATCAGGTTGAAGTTGCAATCGACATCGCGGCCGGGGACAAAGTCCAGACCAGTCGGACTGACGACGGAACCAGCCACGAGCACATAGAACGACCGCATGAAGTTGCCGTTATTGATATCGTACATGTGGACGGCCGCGTTGCCGCGGTGTGATGCGATATAGACATTGCCGTTGGGACCGCGGCGCATACCCCAGGGGCCGTCGAGCCCCCAGAAACCGCTATTGAGTCCGCCCATATCCCACTGATCGATGAACGAGCCGGTGACCCCGTCGAACTCCAACACGGCATCAGTCGTGTAACCGGCCACGAGCAGATTGCCATCCGGCTTGAAAAGCAGCCCCTTGGGCGTCGCCAATCCGCCGTTGTCGCCGATCGAAACGAAAACGCCAACGAACGCGCCGCTGGAACCGTCGAACTCGTACACCTGATTGCTGCTGGCGGTAACGAACAGATTTCCGTTGGGGCCGAAGGTCAAGCCAAAGGGCCCGTTCAATCCACCATCGCCGGTCGCAACAAACTCACCAAGAAACACTCCAGTGGCCCCGTCATATGCCAGCACGCTGTCGGTATTGAAGCTGGCCGCAAGCAGATCGCCGTTCGGCGCAAAGACAAGCCCCGCCGGCCAACTCAGTCCGCCAAGTCCCGACGGCACGAACACGCTCAGGAAGTTCCCATCGACATCAAACTCCACGATGCGGTTCGTTGAACCATTGGACACGAACACATGACCATCCGCTCGGATGACAACATCCTGAGCCTGATTCAATTGGCCGGCATCCGAGGTCCGCGCAACCACGCCCGTCGCAATGTGGCATTGACTGAGCATGCTCTGCGTTCGGCTGGCTAACCAAAAGTTGTGCGCACCGCCCAACGCTTCGTGATCTGGTTCGCCGTCGTCGTCACAATCCTGGCAGGAATCGAGGATGGCGTTGCGATCAATGTCCAGGCTCATGTTCGCCTGAATCTCGTTGTAATCAGACGTGCCGTTGCTGTTGCAATCCGCTTCACATTCATCGGGCACGCCGTTGCCGTACAGATCCTGGCTCGTGCCGAGGAAGATATCCCAATCATCAGGCACGCTGTTCTTGTTGCAGTCCGGCTCACATTCATCCGGGACGCCGTTGCCGTTGAGATCGTCGCTGAAACCGGAGTCGATGTCAGCATCATCCAGTTCGCCGTTGCCGTTGCAGTCTTCACATTCGTCGGGTATGCCGTTGCTGTTCGCATCGGCGCTATCACCCTCGCTGATGTCGATGGTGTCGTCCACGCCGTTGCCGTTGCAATCCTCTATGACACAATCCACTTCGAAGACGTGGCTCTGAATGAACGGCTGTATCCCGGTATGAAGGCGGAGATCGATATTCGCATTGCCCCCCGGCAGGATATGGCAATAACTCATGATCGTGCCGCGCTGAAGCTCGCCAATGTTGCAGTTGTCGATGCCGTAGCTGTGAGTGTGCAGGGTGCCGCAGTTATGTCCCAACTCGTGCGCCGTGACGACGACGTCCCAATTTCCCGTGTTGGGCATCTCTAGATCGGCAATCCGACCCAACGCATAGCCTGCGACTGAATACGCTGAACTACTACACAGCGCTGAAAGCCACGCCACGCCGCCGTAGGGCAGATCACGCCGACCTGTAAAAAACTGCGCAACGTCGCGTTGGACAGCGCCCATGTTCGCGTTCCAATAGTCACGAAACGGAACGAGCGGATCGGGTTCGTTAAATAGATCGTTCTCGTTGTCCCAGATGCGAACGAACGTCAGCTCGAAGCGCGCGTTGACATCACGCAAGTAGATGTCACTTACGGCGCCGTAGAGCTGCATGATGTATTCGGCGGCAGCGCCGGCATCATTGAACAGCGAGAAGAACTCAAAATCCGTTTCAATCGCAATTTCGATGACGCGCGTTGATGAACTCGGCCCACCCAAAGTAGGTATCGGCAGCGACCCTGCCTCAGCCTGCCCGAGCATATCCACGCCGCACATCGGCACGCCCAGGAGCGGCCCGATCCCGCCCGTTGTTTCAAAGATCGCCACTTGATCGGGTCCAAGATCAAGACCGCCGCCTGACTTGGAGGTGATCGTAAAATGTTCGCGACCTTGCCCAAGGTCGATCAAGCCGACACTACTGTTCTTAGAAACAGCGAGGAAGACATGCGACCCCGGATTGTCAATGACGTTGCCGCGAAGAAGTGTGATATCGTCCGGATCAAAACCGTCAAGCGCCTCAGAATCACCCGACCCGATCACGAATTTCGTCTCGGGAGTTGTGATCTCAAATCGTTGCAATTGCACATCGACCATCAAATCCGCAGTAAGCGGAAACTGCTCGAGGATGAACTCGCCGTTGAGCGCCGCCGCTTGACGCAGCGCGTCGCGATCGAGATTGACGATCGTCGCGTTTGCCTGTGTCCTGACAAACTGCACGGCCGAGACCGTCTCGACGACACGAGGTGCGGCAGGCTGTGCGACTGCGTTCAAGGCGACCGCCGCCAACGCAAGGTAGGTAACGAGGGTCGTTGCGGGAAGGCTGAATCCGAATCGTCGCATCGATCACGCTCCTTGGAATGAGCCGAAGAGGACCGTCGTGCCCTGCGCGAAAGCTGGGGTTCGCAGCCGGGCCAGCGGGGAGTTAAGGAGGTCCAATCGCGGCAATGCACCTTACCACTGCGCTCCAGTCGTTCGCAAGAGACATAGCGCCGGTTTCCTACAGGTCTGACCAACCCGTAAATCGCATCGTGCCGCCGCAGCGATCCTCGTTCAGTACCATAGGAACCGTCAGGAGCGAAGAATATGACGGGGAGGAACTGCGAAGGAGTTCAAGCCATGCGGTACAGTCGAATGATCCTCGGTTTTGTTGGTTGTGTCATGCCTCTGGGATTCGCTTGGGCAACGGACGAGCCCCAGGCGGCCGGGCCGGTGCACCGGCAGAAGTTTCAACGACCGGTCGCGACGTATTCGATCGTGGCCCGTGATCCTGAAACGGGCGAGATGGGCGTGGCGGTGCAGTCTCACTGGTTCTCGGTTGGGCCGATCGTTCCGTGGGCCGAAGCGGGTGTGGGCGCGGTCGCGACGCAATCGCTGGTCGATCCTGCGTATGGACCACTTGGATTGGAATTGATGCGCACGGGCCGGACTGCCCCCGAAGCGCTGCGGTCACTTCTGGCCGGTGACGAGGGGCGAGCGGTGCGCCAAGTAGCGATGATTGACGCCGCCGGCCGTGTCGCGACTCATACCGGTGATCGCTGCATTGCCGCGGCGGGCCACGTCACCGATACGGAAAACCAATTTTCCGTGCAGGCCAATCTCATGCTCGGCGAAGAAGTCTGGCCGGCCATGGCCAAGGCGTATCGCGAGGCGACGGGCGATCTTGCCGACCGAATGTTGGCGGCGCTGGAGGCAGCCCAAAGTGTCGGCGGGGATATCCGCGGAAAACAATCGGCCGCAATCGTCATCGTCGCCGCCGAGTCCTCCGGCAAACCGTGGGTTGATCGCACGTTCGATCTTCGCATCGAAGACCATCCTCATCCCGTACAAGAGTTGAAGCGCCTCGTGCAGTTGCAGCGCGCGTATCTCCACATGAACGCCGGCGACGCAGCGATGGAGGACGCTGATTTTGCGACCGCCAGTCGAGAATACGCCGCGGCGGAAAAACTCGCCCCGCAGATTGTCGAGATTCCGTTCTGGCACGCGGTTACCTTGGCCAGCAGCGGCGAGGTGGAAAAATCGTTGCCGATCTTCAAGCGCGTCTTTGCCCGCGAACCGATCTGGGCCGAGCTCGTACCCCGGCTGGTTCGCTCCGAGCTTCTGCCTGATGATCCGGAGCTGATCGAGAAGATTCTCGCTCAGGCGCCGGCTTCAAATGAAAGCAGTAAATGAGAGCGGCCCCCGAAATGTGGACACCTCGGAGGTCAGCGCGCACACACGGCCCCGGGGAGGAGCCCGAGGCCGTGCGCGTGGCCATTGGCCAAGGAGGAGAAAGAATATCAGGCACTAAAGATCAGAGTACCCCCAATTGGCGAGGAGAATGAGTAGGTCGCGGCTGCCGACGACGCCGTCGGCATCGAGGTCGGACGGGCAGTTGTCGCACGCCCCCCAGTTGGCTTGCAGCCGGTGCAGGTCGCGCTGATCCACCACGCCGTTGGCGTCCACATCGCCCCGCCCCCGGAATCGGTCGGATCGATTCGCAATCGCGCCGGCGCGATGTGCTGTTGGCGGTGAGTAGGACGCCGGCTGGGGGCACGAACCCCAACCTTGCAGCAGGAACGTCAGGTCTTTTACACCCACATCATCATCGCGATCCAGGTCGCACGGTCCGCTGGCCCCGGTCAATCCCCACGCACCCAGCACGGCCAGCAGGTCCACGACCCCTACTGCCCCGTCGCCGCCGAACGGGGCGCAGTCAGCGGGACACAAGGGAACGCCGAAGGCGAAGTCATCGCTGTAATCGACGTTGGCCCACACGAAGCCGCGCTGCAGATTCGCGTCGTACACCACGCCCCAGTCGCCGAAGTCCGTCGTGGTGCCCCAGCCGTCGTCCGGGTTGTCATCAACGATCTTGTCGCCGATGGGTCCGTGGCGATCGGGGCTGTCCTGCGTGTTGAGCAGCGCCGCCAGCACCCAGTTGCCGCTGGGGTCGTCAAAGGACGCTGCGTCCAATAGGGCATGGTCCTCGCCCTGCAACTCCAGGTCGAAGGGGATGTACAGCCGCATGAAGAACTGCCCTGGCTTGAGTGTCGTCTCAGTTCGGAGGATAGATCCCAGCTCGCTGAAGCCGGCCGCCCCG
>JACZXL010000017.1 GCA_022571635.1 Planctomycetota bacterium | reverse complement strand
GGCGTCGGTATCCGTGTCGATCCCACGCAAGCACGGCGTTCGGCCCGACCTCGACTCGACCGTCGATGAGGCGCGTGAGGTGGACACCGAGAAACGGAAGCCGTGGATCAGGCACGGGGTAGATCATCGTCCGCACGAGTTCGCGACGCCGTTCAATGAGTTCGTAGTACTGGCCGCGAAAGGGAATGATCCGGCAGTCCGGGCGCAGCCCACACATTCTCGCCACACGGTCCGACTGTAAACCGGCGCAATTGATCAGCAGCTTGCACTCGAGGTCGCCCTGCGTCGTCTGGATGACGACTCGATCCGACCGTCGATGTACGCCAACGACTTCGGACCCGACGAGCACTTCGCCGCCTTGTTCTTGAACAACGTCGCCGAGCGCTTGGGTGACCCTCGCAAAGTCGACCACGCCTGCATCGGGGACGAACAGCGCGGCGATTCCTCGGCAACGCGGTTCATGCTCGCGTAATGCCTTGCCGGACAGTTGCCGAAGCCCTTGCAGTCCGTTCGATTGTCCGCGCGTCGCCAGCTCATCCAATCGCGCCAGCTCGCGCTGATGCGTGGCGACGATCAGCTTGCCGCATCGCCGAACCGGTACGCCTCGTTCTTCGCAGAAACGATACATCGCCGATCGCCCTTGGACGCAGAGGCGGGCCTTGAGCGATCCCGCACGGTAATACAGCCCCGAGTGAATTACACCGCTGTTGTGACCGCTCTGGTGGGCCGCGAGCCGATCCTCGGCCTCCAGCACCACCAAAGACTTCCCACGGCGCTCCAACAAGGCCTTGGCGGTCGCCAACCCCACGATGCCGCCGCCGATGATCGCTGTGTCGTAGCCTTTCATGGTTCAAGTTCCGGTTTCGTTTTACTCGCACCAGGGCGACTCGTGGGCGTTTCCGACCGCCTTTTCCACGTATTCTCCGCCGGCGCGTGAGACTCGACCTCACGCCTGGCCGGCAGTTCGCACAGCGGACGGTCTCGTACGCGGATTGATCGGAACTGGTCCGCACAGCGGACCCTACGCCCACGCACAGCCTGATTGATCGAAAACAAGCCTCGCTGGAACATTCGCTGCCTGATGATCGTTATCATGCGCAAATTCATCTGAACTCTCCTTGCATTTGGAGTCTGCGCATGAGAGACAAAATCACGGGCGTTGTAGCGTCGTTGGTCATTCTCGCCATCAGTTGGCCGGTAGTCGCCGACCCCGGGAAACCCGTCGCCGTCCGTTGGTGGGGACAGGCGTTCGTCACGATCGAGACCTATTGGAACCTGACCGTCGCCATCGATCCGTACGCCACGCGCATCGGCTACGACGATCCGGGCGTTACTGCCGACGTCGTGCTCGTCACGCACCACCACGCTGATCATAACAACGTCAGTTTGCTCGGGACCGACGCAAAGTCAGTGCTCGGCCTGGACGAGGCCGGCGATGTCGTTTCGATTGATATGGTGCTCGATCGGCTGCCCAATCAAGATGAGCCGACGGTGACTGCGTTCTCGCCAAGCGCTCAGTACACGGATCACGCGGTGCGCTTCCGTACGATCGCGTCGTTCCATGACGACCAATCCGGGGGTCGTCGCGGCAAGAACGCGATGTTCCTCGTCGTGGCCGATGGGGTGCGCATCCTCCACTGCGGTGATCTGGGTCAGACGAAACTCACCGAAGATCAGCTTCGGCAGATCGGGAATGTGGATGTACTGCTGATTCCGGTAGGGGGTGTGTACACGATCGGCGGGAAACAAGCGGTCGGGATCGTTGAGCAACTCAGCCCCCGCTACGTCGTTCCGATTCACTACAAAACGCCGCAACTGTCGATCGTACTTCGCACGAATGAAGAGTTCCTCGAGGCGCTGCCGGCGAAGTACGAGCGCGTGACGCCGCCGGGCAACACGTTCGCCGCCGCGCAAGGCCGAGGCGCGTCGCAGGAGAGCCCACAGGTCGTCACGTTGCACACGCGCCCATGGACGATGCCTGCGGAACTGGCTGAACTGTACGAGCGTAAGGACGCGGTGTGCCGTACATCTCAGGCGGTCTTTGCCAAACTTAGCGTGAACCAGATGAACCATCGACCCTCCAACGGCACGCACACGCCGCGCTGGAACGCAGAACATATGATGGGCCGTGAACTTGGGTTCTTCTCGCGGGTATTCTCCGGCGTTGATTCCGCTATCCCGCATATCAATCTGAACCCGGAACAGCAGCCGCCGGACTACGTCGCGGCCCATCCGGATTGGGACGGTAACGAAGAGGCTCGGCAAATGCAGCGCGTCATGTCCTTCACCCGCCGCTTCGCCTACCTCTTCGATGGGTTTGGTCTAGAAGCGAAACCGCCCGGCAGTTGGTGGACTGTCCGCGATCTGTTGGAACAGATGCAGCGCCATTACGATGAGCATACAGCTCATGTGAAGGAGAAATTCGAGCTGCCGGACTGGCCGGACGACTAACGCGGTCGGCGAGCGTTCACGGCGCTTGCGGTACGATCGCCTCACCGAACTTCGTCCCAAGCTGCTTCATATAGGTCTCCATCGTGGCGGTGTAGCCGAAGACGAATCGAGCGAACACGCGGAAGATCGGGTTGTAGATTTCGCCGCGCTCGGTGATCGTCAGCTCGCACCCGCTATCGGTGGGGGTGATCTCGTAGGTCCAGGTTCCGCCGAACGATTTGTTGTCCACGATCTGACTTACCATACGGTGGGGCGGATCGCTCGTCATGATCATCATCGTCAACGGTCCCGTTCGCCTGCTCGTCTCGCGCCAAACTGCGTTGCCGTCACGGTCCGGCAAACGCTCGACCTTGGTGAGACTCGTCCGCCACGACGTTTGCCCCTGGAGGTCGGTGATGGCGTCCCATACCGTCTCCGGCGTCTGATTGAAGCGCGCTTTGCGCGAGGCGACGTGCGCCTTCGGGATGAGCATGCCAACAAGCCCAATGAGAAGAATCAGCCCGACGATGACGCCAAGAGCGATCAGAACCCATTTCATTGCGATCTCCTTTAGGCGCTACGTGACGGCCGCGCAGTGTGCGCCGCCGCCTCAAGCTCCGCATCCCTTATCACAGGCGGATGAACTGTTGGCTCATAACATCAAACAAACCCTGATCGGTGATCTTCAGCGCCGGGATCACGGGAAGCGCAAGGAACGAGAGTGTGCCGAAGGGGCAGGCGAGTTTGCTCCCGAACTCGGCGGCTGCGCGGCGAGCTGACGCAAGTTGATCACAGACGACGTTCGCGGGTTCAGTTGACAGTAGTCCGGCCACCGGCAACGGAACTTTCCCGACGATCGCCCCCTCGGACGCGACGACGAAGCCACCGGCCATCTCTTCTAGCGCGCGGGTGCAGATGAGCATGTCATGCGGATTCGTTCCGGCGATAATGAGGTTGTGCGAGTCGTGCGCAACGGAGGAGCCAATTGCGCCGTGACTATGGAAGCCAAAACCTTCGACCAGGCCGAGGCCGATCGAGCCGGTCGCATGGTGCCGTTCGATATTGGCGAGCATCACCACGTCGATGTTCTGATCAAAACTCCACTGTCCATCTTCACGTCGAACTTGTCGCGTTAGGTGGCGGGTGACGATCTGGTCCGGGATGATCCCGATGACGGGGGCTTCGTCGCTCTTCAATCTCAGGACGAATGCTGATTCATCGAGCGGGGCGAGATGAACGGTATTCTCCTGGGGGATTTCAGGTGAAACTGAAGTCGCAAGATATTGGCCGTTCTGTGCGGCCACTTCGCCGTTGTGAACCACTATTGAAGGCTCAAATGACGCCAGATCGTTCATGACGACAAGGTCCGCGCGATAGCTCGGGGCGACGGCGCCGCGATCCGTGAAGCCATAATGCCTGGCCGGGATCAGCGTGGCATGACGGATCGCCCGCGCCGGCTCGACCCCCGCCGCGACGACTCGGCGAAGTAACGCATCAAGATGCCCCTTGGCGATCAGTTCATCCGGATGAACATCGTCGGTGCACAAGCACCAGTCGCCCAGGCGATCCTCCACAAGAAGCGGCAGCAACGTATCGAGATTGCGCGCGATCGAACCCTCGCGCACTTGAACGAGCATCCCCAGCGAGGCTTTGGCCATTGCCTCGGCCGCCTCTGTCGATTCGTGATCAGAACGAATACCCGCTGCGGCATAAGCGACGAGGTCTTGACCGATAAGACCCGGCGCGTGTCCGTCGACAACCCGGCCTCTTGATGCGGCCGCGTCGATCTTGCCCAGCACATCTTCGTCACCTGCGACCACCCCCGGAAAGTTCATCATCTCTGCGAGGCCCAGTACTTTGGGGTTTCGCAGCAGTTCATCGATTGCCCCAGCATCCAACACCGCCCCAGCATGTTCCCAGCTCATCGCCGGCACACAAGACGGGGCCATGTAATAGATATCCAGCGGAAGTCCTTCGCTCGCGCGGATCAACATCTCGACGCCGGGCACACCCATCACGTTTGCGATCTCGTGGGGATCGGCGATCAACATGGCCGTGCCGTGCGGCACGACGATGCGCGCCAGCTCAGCCGGCGTGAGAAGTGTGCTCTCAACGTGCATGTGGGCGTCGATCAGACCGGGAACAACGAACTTGCCCGAGACGTCGATGATCCGATGCGCGTGCCAGTCGTACGGCCCAACGCCGGCAATCACGCCGTCGGCGATTACGACATTGGCCGGCTCGATCGTTTGTGTGAAGACGTTGACCACCTGTCCGCCGACCAGGGCCAGATCGCCGGGCTCCAATCCGCGGGCGACACGGATGCGTCGCTGGAGCGTTCGCACACGATCGGGGCCGGTGGGTTGGTCGGCAGATTGTGATTGTCTGCGCGTGCTCGACACGACGTTCTCTCGCTCCTTTGGGTTCCGGAGGTCAGGCATCTTCAGCGTAGTCGATGCCTCAAGCACCGACAAAGAACCAGGAACGGGAGAGTCCTAAGGCAGGGATACGTCAAGGGTGGCCCAGGGCGAGATGGCGAACAACGTTGCACACCTACTGAACGTATCTTCCGTGAATACAAGCATTTAGATTCGCCTTCAGCTTGGCATCCATCCCGCTCCCTCTTCTTGAAGCCGCTTTTTGTGAGCCCCAGAGCCGGTGCGTGCGAACGTGCCGACCGATCGTGCCGATAGTCGTGCAGGAGTCACACCATGAACACAACGCATCTGCTTACCATTGCGGTCCTTGGAGCGGGCGTCGGTCTGAGTACGCCGCCGGCGTCGGCACAAGTCAAGGTCCAGCTGATCTCACGCGACGTCTTCTTCGGCAACCCCGACCGAACCAACCCCCTCATCAGCCCCGACGGGACGAAGATCAGCTATCTCGCGCCGGTGAACGGTGTGATGAATGTCTGGGTGGGTCCGATTGATGATCCCGATGCGGCTCGGCCGGTCACCCACGACATGCGGCGCGGCATCCGAGTTTATTTCTGGGCCTACACCAACAAGCACCTTCTTTATCTGCAAGACCCCAGCGGCGGTGAGAACTGGGTCGTACATGCCATCAACCTTTCGACCGCCAAGACCAAGGCGCTGACGCCGACTTCCGCCACACGCCCCGGAGCACGTCGCTCGCACAAGGTCACGGCCCGAATTCAGCGCGTCAGCCACAAGTTCCCCTACGAGATCCTCGTCGGCCTGAACGACCGCGATCCGGCGCGACACGATATCTATCGCCTGAGCATTGCGACGGGCGAGCGAACGCTCGTCCAGCGCAACGACGGCTTCCTCGGCTTCCTTACCGACGATGAGTATGACGTGCGGCTCGCGGCGCGGCTCACGCCGGACGGCGGCAGCGAGCTGCTCATGCCCACGCCCGATGGGAACTGGCACCAGTTCGCCAAGATTCCCATGCAGGATATGTTCACCACGAGCCCGATCGATTTCAACGAGTCGGGGACGGTCCTGTACATGGTCGATAGCCGCGGTCGAAATACGGCGGCATTGACCAGTCTAAACCTGGAGACGGGCGAATCGGAGATCCTGGCCACGGATTTCCGTGCAGACATCACCGACGATCTACTCCTACATCCGACTAAGAAGTTCCCCCAGGCTGTTTCGTCGATCTACACGCGAAAGAAATGGCACTTTCTCGACCCCGTGCTCGAAGCCGACTTCAACATGTTGCGCGAGATCGCTGACGGCGAGTTGTCAGTCAATAGCCGCACGCTCGACGACAGCCGTTGGATCGTCTCGTTCGAGCTCGACAACGGTCCCGTGCGGTATTACCACTTCGATCGAACACAAAAGAGAATCCGATTCCTTTTCGCGAGCCGCTCGGCGTTGGACGGTCTGCCGCTGGCGACAATGCATCCGATCGTGATCAAATCGCGCGACGGGCTGAACCTGGTCAGCTACTACACACTGCCTGTCGGTACCGATTCGGACTTCGACGGCCGGCCCGACCAACCGTTGCCGATGGTGCTCAACGTCCACGGCGGCCCGTGGTGGCGCGACGCCTGGGGGTACGACTCCTGGCATCAGTGGTTGGCCAACCGCGGCTACGCGGTGCTCAGCGTGAACTTCCGCGGCTCCACCGGGTTCGGGAAGAACTTCATCAACGCTGCGAACCGCGAGTGGGGCGGGCGGATGCACGACGACCTGATCGATGCCGTGCAATGGGCGATCGACGAGGGCATCGCCGATGCGGACCGCGTGGCCATCATGGGCGGCAGCTACGGCGGATATGCAGCGCTGGTCGGGATGACCTTCACCCCGGATGTGTTTGCCTGCGGCACGGCGGTGGTGGGGCCGTCCAACCTCGTCTCATTCCTCCAGACGATTCCGCCCGCTTGGGATCCGAACGCTCAAATGTGGGCCACGCGCGTGGGCGATCATCGCACCGCCGATGGCCGATCGTTCCTCCAGCAGCGCTCGCCGCTGAACTTTGTCGATCAGATCAAGCGCCCGTTGATGATCGTCCACGGCGCAAACGATCCCCGCGTCAACCGGGGCGAGTCCGACCGGATCGTCACCGCGATGCAGCAGAACAACGTCCCGGTGACGTATCTGATTTATCCGGACGAAGGCCACGGGATAGCGCGGCCGGCCAACCGCATGGCGTTCTTCGCTGTCGCGGAGGCGTTTCTGGCCGAGCACCTCGGCGGTCGCTACGAGCCGATCGGGGATGATCTGGATCGCTCCCGCCTCATGATCCCAGTCGGGGCCGGCGAGATTCCCAGCGTGCAGACCGCCATCGTCCCGGATTGAAACGGGCCGGCCACGGCAGTCTGAACAAACGAGAGCAGCAAGGCCCGCGCGGGTGTTCGCGGGTGTTCGCGGGTTTTTGCTGTTACTGATGCAGCATCTACGGCTGCAGCGGTCGAGCAACCGGGTGGGAGTAGACATTGTCCTTCGTTAGCTCGAAGGCCGGCGAGTCCACATCACGCATATCGCCGAAATCGCCGTCCGGTCCCGCAGAGACAAAGATTACCTGCCGATTACGACTGACTCCGTAAGTTTCCTCGTTATAGGTTTGGATCGTACCATCGTCGTTTCGGAGAAACGGATATGGCGGCCCGTCGTCGGAATCCTTCCAGAGCCGTCCAGGATGTGTCGCGTAGATCGGCCAGCCCCACGCGTCCAGTACGGTGACGCTGCCGATAAAATTCTGCAGTTGTGGCTCGACCGGCGGATCGATCCATGGGGGGACTGCGCCTTCGCGGTACGTGTAGACAAAGTCGGGAGCAATTTGGGCGATAATCTGTTTGATATGGCTTGGTCGGGTGATCACATCAAGTGTTTCAGTGATGATCAGTTCCTCTGCGGTATCGCTGTGGATGTCGAAGCGGTCCCTGATTGCCGGGTCGTCAGTAAGATACTCCCACCATGTGAGTTGACGATCGGCGGATCGCTCCCACTCTTGCATCGCGGCGTCGAGCAGCCGCAAGATGTTCTCGGTTTCGCGGGTTTCCGATTGCGTGCGCACGGCGACGCCGACCGACAGCGTCAACCCCAGGAGCAAGAGCATGATGCCGATCACCACCACCAGCTCAATGAGGGTGAAGCCGCCGCGGCTTGATCGGCGACGACTCGCGCGCCTCCCGACGATTCTCGCAACAGGCCGTTTATTCAGCGTTGTCTTTCGCATCTTCCCCGCTCCTTAGGATGGACCAGTCGGCGATACCCGGTCCGTGTCGGGATCATAAAACAGTTGCAACAAGGTGGGCTCCTCCAGGGGCGACAGCTCGTACAGCACGAGCAACCCCAGACGCCGGTTGAACAGGTTCAGACCGCTCGATTCGTCCACCGTTTGGCCCGGGTCCGCTTCGACTCGGTCGATGAAAACGATGACCGGCTCGTCGTTCACTTCAGCCAGTAAGTAAACCGTCCGTCTCGAGATACTGTTGCAGTACGCTAAGCCGAGCGCCGCCATGCCGTCGGGTAGCTCAAACGAAAACACCGCGGCCTGGCCGAAGTGACTGCGGATACTGTCGGCAAACTCCGACTCGGTGTCGCAAGTCCATTCCGGCTCCATGTCGTTGGCCACAGAATCGGCGTAGACCACTTCGATGCTACGCCAAGGGCCGTAGGGATTCGAGACGCTCGATGGTTGAAGCGCGTTCCACGTCAGCCAACCGCCGAAGACACCCGCCACAACGGCCGCCGCCGCCGCCAGGCGACGCGGGACAGCGCCCCCGTCCCGCTTCGTCGCCGGCGTCGGCAGCTTGTGTGACTTGGATTGTCGCACCTCGGCGATCCCGGCCGTGAACCGATCAGCCGAAGGCGGTGCGAGCAGGCGACGAAGGGACTGATCGATGTCCTGCTGAAGCTCGACCTGATCGTGCAGGGTTTCGTCCGATTCGATCTCGCGCTGATAGGCCGCGTGTTCGTCGGGCGTCATTACGCCGTCGAGGTACGCGTCCAAACGAGTGTCGGGTTGTCGTCGGCCTTCAGTCATGACCCATCCTCTGCCCTGGAATCTGATCCCGGTGACGGCGCGAGGCGCTCCCGCAAGGCCTGCCGCGTCCGATGCACGTGACTCATCGCCGTTCCCTCGGGAATACCGAGCACCTGCGATATCTCTCGGTACGACATGTCCTGAACTGTGCGGAGCAACAAACACGCCCGCGGCGTCTCGCCCAGCGACTTGAGGGCGCCCAGCAGGCGATCGTCGAAGGCTTCCTCATAAACCGGTAAGTCGCCCCGCCCCGAAGTCGAAACAGACCCGTTGCCTCGACCCTTCGAGCCCGAGGCCTGTTCGAGCAGATCGTCATGAATCGACGCCACGGCTCGTCGACGGGCGCGCCTCCGGGCGGTGTTGAGCGCGGTGTAGCGAACGATCTGGGCCATCCAGGCGGTGAAATTACTCTGAGGATCAAAATCGCCTAATTTCCCAAGCGCGATCAACGCCGACTCCTGCAGCACATCCTCAACCTCGTCGCGACTTCCCAATACGGCCGCCGCGACGCACCACATCGTTCGCCACGATTCCTGAAAGAACTCGGCGAATTGCGTACGACTCAAACACGCCTGATCCCAAGCGCGACGAGGCTGGGTCGCCTCAGTTCGGTCCACGTTCAGCTCCTAAGGACGTATGTCATTCGAGCAACAGTGACTTGCATGTTTTTGCATTTTGTTCAGGACTCAGGGGGTTTTCGCCGTCGGCCAACGCCGTGCCACCGGAGAATCACTTGCCGATAACCCTTGATTCACCGCTTCGGCCGCGAGGGCATCTACCAGTCTACCTCCATCGCCGAGCCTCAGACGCTCAATTACCGCCGCGGCTGATCGGGAAGTCCCTGGGCGCTGCGGTTGCGTTCGCACACCGCCGGCGGGTGGTTCCCCGGCTCAGCTGTTTCGGCGTCTTTTCGGCTATTCGCAAGCGTGCCGACGACTCCGGACATATATCCTAGGACCGATGCGGGAGCAGCGGAGTCGGCCAGACGGAGCACGGGTCCAGGAGCCGTCGATCCTGCCGCCGTGCGGTGCCCCACGTCTTCATGAGATGGGCAACTCCCGGAAGATGCGGTTTCCTGCCTTGTCGTCCAAAGAACAGTGAGATACCCCGATGATAACCCGATCTTTCAGTCGTGCGACGCCGATCTCCTTGTGCTGCTGGGCAGCTGGGGCGACATGAACTCTGCCGTGGACCTCGACATGAATGGAATCGTGGGCGTCGGCGACTTGCTCATACTGCTCGCTAATTGGGGATGAGGTCTGAATAGACCACGCGCGTAATCGCCGGCAACCTCCTCAGCCCGACGGGACGACAGGCACCCGTCGGGCTGCCGGCGCATTCTCATTCGCGTGACTTCGATGTCGCCAGCGAAAGAGGGTATTCTCTTGTTTTTGGTTGATTTGCAGGGTTCAATCCAGGAATTGTCTTGCTCGGTTCGAGCCCCGCGAGGATAATCCTGGAGTCAGCAGGTTCCGTAAGCCACGGATGCCGGCCTAAGATTCCCGGCTGGTAACGAGGAAAGGCGAATGAACAAAGCACTGCGAATCTGGTCAGGCGCGAGTGTCATCGGCGGGTGGTTCCTGGGCGCGGCCAATCTGTCATACGCTCAAACTGTGTGTCAAGATGCTCGGCTGACCGCCTCCGACGATGGAGTGTTTGAGAACTTCGGTCGCGCGGTAGCCGTGTCCGGCGATACCGCCCTGATCGGCGCCGATTGGGATAGAGAGCTCGGGACCGAAGCGGGGGCGGCATACGTGTTCCGTCGTGATCCCGACAAATCGGGAACCTGGGTGGAGATGCAGAAACTCTTGGCTTCGGATCAGCAGCCCGGGGATGAGTTCGGCTTTGCCGTGGCCATCGACGGAGACACCGCCCTGATCAGTGGCCTCCAGCACATCCACGAGGGCGCCCCCGGGACGAGCGCGGTATATGTCTTCCGCTACAACGGCTCAAGCTGGATGGAAACGCAAGAGCTGCTCGCGTCTGCCGGGACCTGGGGCGATGGCTTCAGCTTCTCTGTCTCCCTGAGCGGCGACCTGGCGGTCATCGGCGCACCCAGTGATGACGACGCCGGGACGAACTTCGGCGCCTCGTACGTGTTTCGCTACGACTCCAAGAGCGAGACCTGGGTTGAGGAGCAGAAGCTGCTCCCCCCCCAACGGCGGGTGGGTGTTCGGCGGCTCGGTGGCGGTCTGGGGCAACATCGCCGTGATCGGCGCACCCATGCACGTCAACGACGGGGTGACTTTAGGCTCCGCCTACGTCTTTCGCTTCAACGGCTCAACCTGGGTTGAGGAGCAAGAGCTGCTGCCATCCAAGGACGCGGGGTCGGCTGCATTCGGCAGTTCTGTTTCCATCAGCAGCGACGCCATTCTTGTGGGGGCGCATTCGGAAGGTAACGGCTCGGCGTACGTCTTCCGCTTCGATCCGGCCGGTGAGCCGAGCTCGCAATGGGTCCAGGAGCAGAAGCTGCTTCCATCTGATCCGGGCGGCGCCGACCAGTTCGGGCGGGCCGTGGGCATTGACGGCGACACGGCCGTGATCGGCGCCTGGGTCAGTGACGCCGGCGGCCCCGGCTCGGGCGCGGCCTATGTCTTTCGCTTCTTCGAAGGCAAGGGATGGGTGGCGCAGCCGCAGTTGCTTCCCGAGCCCAACCCGTGGACGAACTTCTTCGGCCGGTCGGTGGCGATTGAGGGCAATACCGTGGTGATCGGGGCCCACGGCGAGGATCAACAGCGCGGCGCGGCGTATGTGTTTGATGTGGCGCCGAACTGCAACTGCCCGCACGACCTTGATGCCGACGGCTCCGTCGGCGTGCTCGATCTCCTCTCGCTGCTGGGCAGTTGGGGGGCGTGTCCGCCGAAGGGAGGTTGCCCCGCCGATTTCGACGCCAGCGGCGACGTTGGCGTGAAGGATCTGCTCTTCTTGCTCGGCAACTGGGGTCCGTGTCCTTGAAGAAGGTCCCGATGGAATCGGGATCTCCGCTACGCTTCGACATCAGGAAGAAGGCCCCGATCCCGATGGAATCGGGACAAGTGGAATCGGGACCCCGATAGAATCGGGACGCAGAGCCGCAGGTGGAATCGGGATCTCCGCTACGCTTCGACATCAGGAAGAAGGCATCGAGGGGGGAGAAGAAGGGACTAGGCATTGGGCATTAGGCATCAGGAGCGAGCTCCCGATTCCATCGGGAGCTCACTGTGATCTGTGTCCATCTGTGGTTCTCTTTGACCTCACGCTGAGATCAGCCACCAGATGAGGAGGGCGTTGGCGGCGAAGGCGGTGACGGCGGCGGCCAGCCAGCGGGCCCAGGTCTCGCGCGGGGTCGGGCGAGGACGCGGATCACGCAGCAGGGTCAGGGTGTCGGCGGCCTTGGCCAGCGGCGAGCCTCGTCGGGCGTGATCCTGCACGATAGCGATGATGACGTTGGCTTCAAATGGTCGCACCCCGAGTTGTCGAGCGGTGCGCAGGACACGGGCCCGCCGTTCGGGCGTGAGGGTCGAGCCCTGGAGCTGTGAATGGGTGCGCGCGGCCAGGACCCAGCGGGGATCGGTTGGATCAAGGCTGGGGTTGCCAGCCGCGGCGCGATTCTCGTCGGCGACATCACGCGCCGCCCGCCAGGAAGTGACCGACTTGAGGTCATCCGAGCCGACCAGGCGCAGGCGAGGTTGTGACGCGTGTATATCCATATCTCCAAACCCCATTCCCATCGAGCAGTGACGGTTGCAGGCGAAATTACAGCCGCTTCAACTCTACACCAGGGGCGCTCCCCTGCGAACTGGATAACTCAAAACGGACGTACAAAGCAACGCATTTTGTCTCTGGGGGAGCTGCGCGCTGGCAACGAGACTTCGATGTCCGGCGAGAATGGTGGGGGACGAGGCTTACGGCGGGGAGACCGTCGACCGCGCTTGACCGTCTGCGTCCCAGACGCTGATGAGGCCGTCGTCGTTTTCGGCGGCCCCGGCCTCGACGATCTGCCGGCCGCGGCGGTTGCGAAGCGTCAGGGCGCCACCCAAGGTGTCGAGCGAGGCGCCGGCGACGACGACGACGTGGCCCTTGGGATTCATCAGGTTCAGCAGGCCGCCGGCGGGGGTTGTCCCCACGAGAAACAGCTTGGTGCCCGCGCTATCCATCATGGCCAGCACGGCCCCGGCATCTTGGATTGCGTCAACGCTGAAGACCGCCCCGCCCAGCTCATTGGCCAGGTCGAGCCGACCACCACCGTCAGCCTCGGCCGCGACGGTGAAGACGCCCACGCCCTTGTGATTCTGCACGTGGAGGAATCCCCCGCCATGTTCGATCGAAGCCCCGCCGGTGACCACGGGTTCCGCGGCGCTGCCGTACAGGCGCACCACACTGCCGTCGGCGGATGGACCGGCAGCGAAGCGACGCCGGCCGGTCTGATCATTGACCTCCAGTAGTCCTGAACCCTGTTGGGTCGCGAGCTGCCGTATGACGACTTGCCCGGCTTGATTGGCGAGCACGGTCCGCCCGCCGATCTCGGTCGCCGCCGCTTCGAACAGGTCGACGCCGGCGGTGTTGGCCACGACGATGGCCCCGCCGTTCTCCCGACTTACCGCCGTAAATACCGGAACCTGATGCCGGGCGTCGAGCAAGTCAATCCGCCCGCCGTGCTCGTTCGCCTGAGCGCGGTAGACGCGCTGGCCATCGGAGTTCCACAGCGCCATTTCACCGCCACCGGCCCCTGTGAATGCGGCGAAGACGTTCTTGCCTTGGTTATTCCAGATCGCGAGGTCGCCGCCGTGCTCGTTGGACCAGAGCCGCAGCACGTTTTGGCCGCTCGCCCCCCACAGATCGAGCTGTCCACCGGCTTCTCCGGCGCTGGCGACGAGTACGACGCGCCCCTCGTTATCGACAACTTCGAATCGCTCAGCTTGGATGACCTGAGGCGCTGGCTGATCTCGTGTCGCCGCCATCGCGGCAATACTCATCACCACCACGGCGCAAAGGACCACCAGCCGCCGGAACCGGGCCGCGGCCCGTTGGGTGCGGCCAAGCTGCTTCTCAAGCGTTGCGATTCGTTCCTCCAGCCCGGATTGAGCGATCGTCATGACATCTCCTCGAAGATTGAGTTGTGGTTCGTCGTGGGCGGATAATCGCCGAGCCGGGCCGGTCACGCAAGGCCGGCCTCGGCTGGAGCCGAACGACAGGCTCGCGGGACATGTTGCCGATACAGTTGGGCGACCCCCATGGAAACCTTCGCCCATCGCCGGTTGAAGGAGCTTGCCGTGGCGTTCCTGCGCGATGGCGGCTGTCTGGCCGTGGCCACGGAGGTCCGCTGCCCCATCAGCCGATATCGAGTCGATGCGGCGGGGTATCAGGACTCGGTTCGGGATGGGGAGCCCAACCGCCGGCGAAGGCGACGCTGCCCGCCCACGACCATCGTCATCGAGTGCAAGCAGTCGCGCGCTGATTTCTTCCGCGATTCCGAGCAGACCGAGGCTCTGCTGGCTCGCCGTGCGGATTTGCAACTGATTCGTCAATCGATCGAGGAGCATCGCGTCAAACTCGAGGAGCCGCATCTGCGGCGCTCCGGCTCGGCGCTGTTTGTTGAGTTAGAGGAATGGGACTTCGCCGCCAGCCGACTGCCGAGCTATCGCAAGGTGCTGGGCCAGTTACAACTGGTGGACGAGAAGCTGCACGGCCATACGAAGTTCCACCTCATTGCACGTTACCAACTGGCGGATCGCCTTTATCTCGCCGCGCCGCGCGGGATGATTCGCCGCTGCGAGCTTCCGCCTGGTTGGGGGTTGCTGGAATGTCCACCCCAATGGCTGGACCAAGACCGAGCCCAC
Organism: Planctomycetota bacterium; assembly: GCA_022571635.1. Classification (GTDB taxonomy): domain Bacteria; phylum Planctomycetota; class Phycisphaerae; order Phycisphaerales; family SM1A02; genus JADFNO01. Next base: position 9,827 of record JACZXL010000017.1, on the reverse strand, counting down.
GAACGCCAGGATGAACCGGCCGCGTTGCAAACGACGGTCGAGGCGCCGGGGCTTCGCAGTCGCGATGATCATCGCGTGAGACTGTTGCGCAATATCGCCGTTTCGGCCAGCTTCGCGGCGCTGGGCAGGACGGGGCGCCGGCGTGTTCAGGAACCGGCGATTCACGCGCGCTCGTGACGTCACCATCAACCGCGTCGAGGCTTTGTCAACAGACTCACGACGATGTTCACAAGAAGCGCACAGACGAACGCCAACGGTAGGTTGTATATCTCCACACCGGCCAACGCATTCTGCAACGATGCGGTCACGTCGGGCCAGAGAGATTCCGCTGGATTCGCCTTGGCGAGCCTGCCCAGTGGATCAAGCATCTGCCAAAGCCCCGCGACTCCAAACCCGGTCACCATTCCCGCGATGCAACCTGCATATGTTGCGCGCTTCCACAAAAGCACGAGTATGAGTTGCGGTCCGAACGATGCGCCGAGGATCGCCCAGCCATATTCGAGAACGAATGTGTAGACGTCTTTACTGCCCCAAATAACCAGCAGCACGGCGCCGATTCCCAGACCCAGCACGACAAGCCGGTTGACCAACATGTGGGCCTTCTTGCGACCTCGAGCAAAGAGTTGAGCGTAGACATCGTTCGCGCCGGCACTGGCGGCGACGATGAGTTGACTGTCGGCGGTGGAGCAAATCGCCGCCAGGACAGCCGCCAAGACCACGCCGGACAATACGCCCGGCAACATGTGCTTTGCGGCCAGCACCAGGCCGGTTTGTCCTGCTCCGTCGGCACCGATTTGTGCCGCAAGATCGCTGGTCCACGGTGCGCCACCCTGTGTCATCGCGCGCACGATAATTCCGATCGTCACCGCCCCCCAGATGATCATCGCCGCCCAGGTGACCGCAATGAATCCGCCGATGATCGCATCCTTGCGTCGCCGCAATGCCATGAAGCGAACGAGCACGTGCGGTTGACCGGCAAACCCGAAGTTGATCCCAAGCGCGCCGCTTCCCAAGAGAAATCCGATGAGCGCAGCCCCGGTTTTGTCAGGCCAAAGGCTAAGCATCGACGCATCGCCCGCCGACGCGCGTTGTGCATCGATTGACATCAGTTGCTGCTGGACGAAATCAAACCCGCCAATGTGGACGAGCAAATAGATTGGGAAGATGACCAGCACGCCGACCATCAGGAGGCCCTGCACGAAATCAGTCCAGCAGGCCGCCCGAAAGCCGCCGATGACGGTGTACGCCAAGACGATACCCGCGCCGATCAGCACGCCGACTCGATAATCAATATTATCGAAGGCCGCATCGAACGCATCGCCCGCTGCGCTGAATTGCGCTGCGACATACAGCCACATCGCGGTGAGAATGACCACGACCGACAAAAGGCGAACCACCGGCACGCGCTCGTTGAAGTGTTTGGAAAAAAAGTCCGGCAACGTCAAAGCGCCGAGGCTCTTGGATCGATCTTGCATTGGCCCCGCTATGACGAACCAGTTGAAGATGAAGCCCAAAAGGACGCCGGGAACAATCCAATACGCCGCCATACCGGTGCGAAACGCCATCCCCACCAGGCCAAGCGTCACCCAACCCGATTCGCTCGACGCCGAGGCCGACAGCGCCGCCACCCATGGCCCGAGCTTGCGCCCGGCCAGGAAGTAATCTTCATCACTGCGCTTGGCGAACCGAGCGGAGTAGACCCCGATGGCAACGATGGCCAATGTGTAGACCGCAAACGAAACCGCAAAGACAGACATAGCGCCGCTCCCAACGGCGAGGGAGAATACCACAGCGTCACCGTCTCGGTGGGGGTCCCCGCGGGTATGCACCCGCAGCTATGAAAAGGACTTCTTCGTAGCGATCGGCGTAACACGCTCGGAGGGAGGCCAACGGTCAACCTGTGGTAACCATGCGACGCCACGACACAGACGGAACCGTAAGTCTTGACCTGGCCTACACTTCACTCCATTGACCACCGAGGAGGCCCTCTCGAAACCCGGGGCAAATCCAGAGGCTGGCAAACCCTCGCTCACTTGGTATGATTCGGGACGTTCATTGACGGTGTATCCGTCACAGGCTCTAGCACGATCGATGTAGCGTCTGCAAAGGAGAGAGAGAAGTGAGTCGAGAGAGCACCTGCTGCGCAATTCTTGTGTTGACGGCCTTGGCCGGAACCGCGGTTGCCGGCGTAGATGTCGAGTTCCTTTTTTCCGATACACCGTACCTGTCAGCGGCCGATAGTCCGTTCGACTTGTTCGGCAAGGGCAGCGACTTCCTGCTCGAGGATTTTGAGGACGGGCTGCTCAATTCGCTGGGCCTCCTGGGCTTCGGCGGAGACGTCAGGTTCCCCAGTTCCTTCACCGACTCTGTCGACGCCGACGACGGTTTGATTGATGGATTCGGCACCGACGGCCACGACTACTGGGCGTTTGCCGGCCTGAAAGGCGGTCCGGCTGCACGCTTTGAGTTTGATCCGAAGGCGCTCGGCGCACTGCCCCGCTCAGTCGGCATCGTATGGACCGACGGCAACGTCGATGCCATAACCATTTTCGAGGCGTTCGGTCCGGACGGACGGTCCCTGGGAACGATGGAGTTCTTCGCATTGGATGACGGTCGCGGCCAAGGCGGGACCGCAGAGGATCGGTTCATGGGCGTCATCTTTTCCGGCGGAATCTCGGCAATCGAGGTCAGAGCCGACCTCGGCCGGATCGAACTGGATCACGTGCAGTATGGCAACCTCGTCCCCGCACCCGGCGCATTGGGGCTGCTCAGCCTTGCCGGGCTGTTCGGCCGACGTTCACGCCGATCGTAGTGATTTCCCCCAACACGCCCGGAGGGACTCGAACCCCCAACCCTCGGTTCCGAAGACCGATGCTCTATCCAATTGAGCTACGGGCGCACGTCGGCGACACCAGTGTAGCACGACCCGCCGAAGCGGGCCTCGCCGCGGCGCTGCTGGCCGAGCGGGCCGATCTGCGATACGCTCCGCCCTCATTCTCAATCGTGAGCGAATCGGAGCATCACTTATGGGCTTGATGGACGGCAAACGCGGACTGGTGGTCGGCATCGCCAACGACCGCAGCTACGCCTATTTTATTGCTCAATCCCTGCTCAAGCACGGGGCGACGTGCCTCTTCACCCACCTGCCGGGCGACAAGATGAACCGGCGGGTGGAAAAAGCCATCGACCAGTTGGGCGTCCCGAAGCCTTGGCTGGAGCCGATGGACGCCGGCAAAGATGACGATTTGGACCGCGTGTTTGGGAAGATCGGCGACGACTTCGGTTCGATCGACTTTCTCGTTCATTCGATCGCCTTCGCCAATCGGGACTGGCTCGCCATTGACAACTTCACCAACACGCCGCGCGATGTTTATGCGCAAGCGATTGATCTCAGCGCGTATACCTACGTGGCGATGGCTTCGCGCGCGGTTCCGTTAATGACGCCCAGGGGCGGCGGGTCGATGATCGCGATGAGCTATTACGGCGCGGTGAAAGCGGTGCCGGGGTACAACGTCATGGGCGTGGCCAAGGCGGCGCTGGAAAGCTCCACTCGATATCTCGCCCACGAACTCGGGGCGAAGAACATTCGCGTGAACACGATCTCCGGCGGGCCGCTGCGCACCTTGTCCGCTCTGGCCGTCGGGAGGTTCGGTGAGCTTCAGGACTGGGTGGAAAAGAGAGCGCCGCTCAAGCGCAACGTGACGGGAAAAGACGTCGGCGATACGGCGGTATATCTGCTGAGCGATCTTGCCTCCGGCGTGACCGGCCAGAATATCTACGTCGATTGCGGCTACAGCTCGATCGGGGTATAAAGCCGAACGATTCGATTCTTCAAGGTCAACGTGGCATGACAGCCGGGTTGTGATACGTCTCTTTTCCAGCAGGAGGCATGTGATGGCGACAAGCAAAGCCGGCAAAGGCAGGAAGCGAGAATCGGTGCTGACGAAAAAAAAAGCGACGAGCGGGTCGGCCCAGCGCCGAACGAAATCGGCCGAGGTGTACGAAATAAAGATGTTCCTGGCCGACAGCCATCCGCCAATTTGGCGGCGGCTGGCCGTGCGCAGTGACATGACCCTCGCCAAGTTGCATGACGTGATCCAGATCGTGATGGGCTGGCAGAACTGCCATCTTCATCAGTTCATCGTTGGGGACGACAAGGATCCAACCTATTACGGTGTGCCGGATGTGGGACTCATGGCGGATTTGGGGCCGCAAACGCTCAGCGACGCCAAGGTCCAGCTGCGCGATATCGCCAAGCAACGCGGCTCGCGGTTCGTCTACGAGTACGACTTCGGCGACAGTTGGATTCACGGGTTGGAGGTGGTGGAGGTGAAGCCGCTCGAGAAGGGTGCGCGGTATCCGGTGTGTCTGGGGGGCGAACGGACCGGTCCGCCCGATGACTGTGGCGGCGTTTGGGGGTACGACAATCTCCTCCAGGCGATCGCTGATCCCAAGCACGAGGACCACGATGACCTGCTCGAATGGGTCGGCGGCAAGTTCGATCCCGAGGCGTTCGACCTCGACGAAGTCAATACCGCCCTGAAAAAGTGGATCCGGTAGATTCCGGCAATGGCGTTTTCGTTTCGCATATTCAGCGACCAAGAACTCGGCAAGATCGACTCGATCGTACGAGAACATCAGCAGCAATTACTGGAGGCTTGGCATGAGTGCTTCGGCACCGAACCCCGGTGAGCGCGTTAAGGCGGTTCAGCTCACCGACGACAGACTCAGCGTCGATCTGCAAGACGGACGAACAATTGTCGTGCCCTTGTCCTGGTATCCGCGGCTGTTGCGGGCGTCCCCAGCCCAGAGAGCAAACTGGCAGATCGCAGGGGATGGATTCGGCATCCATTGGCCGGAGGTCGAGGAAGATCTCAGCACGGAAGGTCTGCTTCGCGGTGCGCGGTCGCCGCAAGCTTCTCACTTGATGCGCTCAAACAAGCCTTGGCGGCAGTGAACCAGGAACCCGCCCCGGCCTGCGAGTTCGCCCCCTCATCGCTGCATGAGCGAAGCTGAATTATCTGATCAGCGCACCTTACAAACCGGACATGTCATACTATTGACAAGTGTTTAGAGCTTCGGAAGCAATGAGTAGCCAGGTAGGGTGTTGAATGTACTGTCGCAAGTGCCTTTATCCGCTGAGAGACTGTCCCGGCCGCCACTGTCCTGAATGTGGTACTCCGTTTGATCCGTCGCGATCAAAGACCTATTTGAAGCGCGCTCGCAGGTGGTGGATGCCGGTGGCCAGCTGGGCCGGCGTCGCGCTGGCATTTGTTAGTGCTCTTGCCATCGGAATAACGGTCGAGCTAGAACTCGCCTCAGGGTATGGTTACGAAGCCTTGGGCGTCTGGAAACCACCGAACAGTGGCCTGTTTCGTCAACTGATGGGTGTTGTCGCCTTGAGTTCACTCGCCCTCAGCTTGACGTGTTGTGTGTTCGTGTTGATCCGCGGACCCAAGTGGCCGCGACTCGTGGTGATACCCTGTCTCGTCGTCCTGAGCATCCTCATTTACCTACGGCTCAGCTAGCTGGACTAGCGTGATCCGGAGACCAGTTCGCACCGCTCTTAGTGAGGCACGTCCTTCGTGGTCCGCTACACAGGTTGGATAAGCCGATCGTCGAACAGCCACGGGCCGGGGTGGGTGAGGTCGGTAGGGGGGATTGGGAGCTATAATCCACGCATGCCTTTCGAAGTCGAAGTCGAACGGGAGGACGACGGCCGGTGGATCGCGGAAGTGCCCAATCTGCCAGGGGTGATGGTCTACGCGCAAAGCCGCGATGGGGCGATCGCTCGTGTTCAGGTCTTGTCGCTGCGCGTGCTGGCCGACCGCCTGGAGAACGGCGAATCGCTGCCGCAAATGGACGCAGTCTTCTCGGTTGTCGCGTGCTAGCGCGATGAGTGATCTTGAGCAGCTAGCGGAGCTCGTGGCAACACACAACTCGCTGGCCGGCAAGATCACCTCTGTCATCGGTCGGCCGGCGCTGATGGGTCATGCCGGCGAGTACATCGCATCTAGGATCTTTGGAATCAGGCTTGAACAAGCCGCCACCGCCAAGTCCACTGATGGTGTGTTCACCGAAGGACCTCTTGTCGGTCGCTCGGTCAACGTCAAATGGTACGGCAAGCTTGAAGGCGTGCTTGATCTCAAACCAGACCCGCCGCCTGAATTCTATCTTGTGATGACGGGGCCGAGATCCGCAGCGATGTCATCTCGGGGCCAAGTGCGCCCCTGGGTCATCGATTATGTGTTTCTGTACGACGCAGCAAATATTCTCTCTGCACTCCGTCAGCGCGGGGTCAAGATCGGCATTGCCAGCAGCGTCAAACGCGAGTACTGGGAGCAGGCCGAAATCTATCCACACCAGAGACTGCAGTCGCTGGTTCTAAGTCCAGAGCAGCGAAGACAGCTCTCTCTCTTTGGTTCGCAGGGGGCGGAGCGCGACGCAACCGTTTCTGGTTAGCGGGATACCGTAAAGATCAGTCGCTAGCAGGATTCCACGAGCCGATCGTCGAACAGCCACGGGCCGGGGTGGGTGAGATCGGCGGGGGGGACGAGGTGATCGCGCACGGTGGTGACAAGTTCGGCGAGTCCCGTACCGTGCAGTGCGCTGATGGAGAGAAGACCCTCACCCCCGGCCCCTCTCCCGGGGGGAGAGGGGAGTAAGTCAATCTTGTTGAATACGCGTAACTCGGGTTGGCGCGACAACTGCGGGTAAGCGGATTCGTGGTCGGTTAGAGCGATCAGCAGATCAGCGCGTTCAATAAGTGAGCGGGCGAGATCGATCGCTTTGCGTTCGATGGGGTCAACAGTTTCGCGCAGGCCGGGGGTGTCGTGCCAGTTAACGACAAGTCCGGCCAAGTCGATTCGCCCTGATGTGTAGTCCCTCGTGGTGCCGGGCAGATCGGCGGTGATGGACATCGATCGGCCGAGCAAGGCGTTGCTGAGGGTGCTCTTGCCGACGTTGGCCGCGCCGACGACAACGACGAGGGGCGGTTCGATGAGCCGGTTGAGGCGGCGCGAACGGGCAAGGTCTTCTTCCGACAGTGAGATTTGACCCACCCCCCGGCCCCGTCCCTTAGAGGGAAGGGGAGAGAGAGTTCGCCATCGGCGGGGCTGATCGAGGAGAAGATCAATGGCCAACGGACTGGCGGCGCGAGCGACGCCGGCCAGCGCTAACGCCTCGAACTGATCGGCGGCCTCGGGATACACGTCGGCGGGGTTTGCCTCGAAGGCGGGACCGAGATCAACTCCCAGTTCGGTAAGTCGTTGGATCAGGCGTTGCACGACGCGCGGTCCGCCGTGCGGCATGAGCTGGGCGATCTCGTTGGTCAGCCGAACTGCGATTCCCTCATCGATGTCGTCAAAGGGCACGAAGCGCGCGCGTCCGAGCGGCCAGTCGTCTATGCCGGTTATCGCATGCAAGATGGGGACAACGTGCCCGTGAAGCTGAAGGATCGCAATCGCCCCGGGTCGATTCGGTGTCGTTACAAGGACGCGGCAGTTCGGCCGAGCGGCCAACTCGGCGCGGCTAGGATCGGACATCCGAGTCGTCGACTTCGCGCATGGCCAATGCGTGCCGTGCGGTGACTTGGATTCCCAGCAGGGTCAGCTCGGGCACGATGTTGTCGATCAACTCCTCAGTCTCAAAGAGAAGCTGCGCGTCGCCGCCGGTGGCGATGACGCGCGGGAATGCGGTGTAGTACTCGGCATATTGCTCGACAAGCCGCTGCACCATTCCTCTTATGCCGTGGAAAACGCCCTGGAGCATCGCTTGGCTGGTTGATCGACCGAAGGGTTGTGCGTCGGGGCGCGCGAAGGGCAACTCGGGCAATCCGGCTGCATGTTCATGCAGCGCCTGGAGCTGCATCGTCGCGCCCGGCGCGATGGCCCCGCCATGGTAGGTGCCCTGGCCGTCCACAAAATCGATGGTCACCGCGGACCCAGCGTCGATGATGATGCACGCTTCTTGGAGGTGGTCGTACGCGGCCGCGGCGTTCAGCAGTCGATCGACGCCGGTCAAGGTCTCCGGGTCGAGCTGCCGGTCGATCGGCACCGGCACGTCTTTGCCAATCCGGTAGATTCCGACGGACAACTGATCTTCGATCATCGCGGCCAGCGGATCGGCCACGGCGTCGTTCACCGATGCGAGCAAGATCGCGGCTCGCGGGTGGTCTGCAATCCCGGGCCACCATTGGACGACCTGCTGGGCGGTCGGGGCCACTTCTTGCTTGGGGAAGTGTTCGCACGGACCAAGCTGACCACTGACAAACGAACCGATCTGGGTTCGGGTATTGCCGACGTTCAGCGCGATGAGGCTGGGACTTTCCATCGTCTGAGCAGTGTAGGACCGGGGTACACCTCACGACCACCGACGGATCGTTCTTGGCGGTCCACCGCGTGGCGGTCCCACGAGGCAGATTCGCAGCATCCCGGGGGGTCGACGGACGAGGCTGAGGGCCCCGGAGAGGGTGATCCTGTGCATAACTACTGTATATTTCACCCGGCCATTGTATTATTTTGGGATTTTTTGCTTGCTCCCGGCAAGGATCACGGCGACTATTCATTCCGATGCGACTGTGACGCTACTGATGCGACCAGCCTGGGGCTGGTACGTCCGGCTGGGAGCAAGCACGGATTACATCGGGGCGGCCACGGCCCGGTCGAGGTAGGCACGACCTGCTTCTGGGCAGGCACACCCTCCAAGACGCGGCCTACTCCGTGCGGGCACAGCTTGCATCAGGCACGTACGCCATGCTTGGGACTGGCGCTTCGTGCTCGGCACTGAGCAGGTACGCCATGCTTGGGACTGGTCCCCGTCGTGTTTGAGGTGTGTGCCTTTCAGCCGGCGGATCGACTGTTTGCCCGGCAACACCGGCGGGGCACCAACAGCCCTGGGGTCGGGCGAAAAACCGTCTCGAACCGCCAGGGGATTCTTTGGCAGGAGTAGATCGCGTGATGCCAATCCGTCCGCAGAGAGATCGACGCTACGTTCCCGTCGTCGGGCCGAAGCTGAAGCGGCTGCTGGCCGTCGTCTTTGGGCTGTTCGCGTTGCTGGTGGTGAACTCGGCGTACCTCCTAGCGGTCACGATCGCCGGCGTGCAGTATCAGAACTGGTTCTACCTGAACATGTTTCTGGTGCATCTGGCCCTTGGGCTACTGATCATTGTGCCGGTGATCGCGTTCGGCTTTCTCCACATTCGAAACGCCTGGACGCGGCCGAACCGGCGGGCGATTCGCGCGGGGATGGCGCTCTTTGTCACGGCAAATGTCGTCCTCATCACCGGGATCGTGCTGATGCGAGTGGATGTGTTGGGGCTGCGTTTTGAGTTGAACAACGCAGCGGGGCGCTCGGCCGCCTACTGGGCCCATGTGATCTGCCCGGTGGCGGCGATCTGGCTGTTCGTCCTGCACCGCCTCGCGGGACGGCGGATCAAATGGCGGATCGGCCTGACGTGGGGCGCGGTGGCCGGGGTCTTCGCCATGGTCATGCTGATCCTGCAGACGCAGGATCCCAGGGCTTGGAACGTGGCCGGGCCGAAATCCGGCGAGCAATACTTTTTCCCATCATTGGCCCGCACCTCGACGGGTAACTTTATTCCCGCCTACGTGCTCCAGAACGATCAGTATTGCCTGGAATGTCACACCGACATCCACGAAAGCTGGTCGCATAGTGTCCACCGGTTCAGCTCGTTCAACAACCCGCCCTACCTGTTCAGCGTCCAAGAGACACGGCGGGTGCTGATGGTCCGCGACGGCAACGTCCAAGCCTCGCGGTTCTGTGCCGGCTGCCACGATCCGGTTCCGTTCTTCAGCGGCGCTTTTGAC
>JACZXL010000201.1 GCA_022571635.1 Planctomycetota bacterium | reverse complement strand
GGATTTGACCAAGCGCGGTATTGAGGCTGGCGTATTGCGACTTGGCGCTTTCCGATTGATCCGTAGCCAGCTCGACGAGCTGGGCGCTGTGGCGGTTGAGGTTCCCCAACGTCTCGAGCCCGCGGGGGACCTGCTCCTGAAGCTGGACAAGTTGCCGAACCTGCTCGGACTGCGTCTCTACGCGCTCGGTGATCTCGCGCAGTTGGGAGGCGACGTCGTCGTTGGATCGGCGCGGCGCAGGTGATGGTTTGGCCTTGGGGGATTTCGGCTCAGCCGTCTGCGCCGCCCTCGCGGACTGAGCCCGATCAGGCGCTTCGACCGCCTCCGGGCTGGAGGCAAGGGCCCCAGCCTGCGTCTCGGTGATGTCAACAACCACGGGCTGCTTCCTTCGTAGAAATAGGTTTTTCAGATCGGTCAGCAGTGACATGAGGTGGACCCTTATTCTATCGCCACTGTCGCGCTGCCCGTAGGCCAATGTACGATCGACCACCCGCTCCGGTCAAGCGACGTGGCGTAGATCGACCCCGTAGCCCATCCCAGCCGGTCTGGCGGCGTGAGAACGACCGATGGCGGCACTTGACGCCGGTGTAGGCGGCCGAGTCCAATAGAGCATTCCGGCAATGGGTCGGGGTCGTTGGCCGCCTGATCTGGATTCCTGGCGCTACGATAGTCTCAGCAATTGATGAGGGCACATTTGATGCAAGACCAATCGACAAACCGTGGAAAATTGATGCTGCGAGCCCTGGTTGTGTGTGGGGTTCTTTTGGTGCTTGGCGTTGCGGGTCGATTATTGCCGCACGTCCCGAATTTCACGCCAGTCGCGGCGATTGCCTTGTTCGCAGGCTTCTTCCTTCGGCGAAGACTTGTCGCCGCCGCAATCCCCTTGGCCATCATGTTCGTCTCGGACGCGTTCCTGCCAGCCACATCGCTCGGTTTGAAGATCACGATGTATGTTGCGTTCCTGTTTCCGCTGCTGTTTGCACCGCTTTTGAGGAAGCGACTGAGCCCCGTTCGGATCGGGGGCAGCGCTTTGATAGCAGCGATATTCTTCTATCTCGTGACAAATTTTGCTGTTTGGCCGGGTTCAGCGTTTTACCCCCAAACGCTGGGCGGTTTGCTGGCGTGTTACGGAGCGGGCCTGCCATTCCTTGCTCAGAAGTTGCTCGGTGATCTGTTGTGGTCGGGCGCGATTTTCGGTACCTACGCGGTGATCAAGCAGTTGCAACTGCGCAATGTGCCGTTGGTGAACGCTTCGATTCGTGCCGGCTGGTAGGAAACGGCGGTCTGAACCCGACCGCCTCGAATTGACTGACTGATTGGTATCGAATGAAATTGGGTTGGATTATCTTTCTCCTCATCATCGCGGCGAACGTGATCGGTCCGATCCTGAAGAAGCGCGAAGAGCAGGCGCGAAAGAAGCAGCAGGGCTCGACCCAACCTGGTCGCCCTGCGCAGCGCAGTTCTGCATCTGGTTCCCCCTCGGTCAGTACCGGTTCCAGCCGGATGGAGCAGCTGATTGCCCGCCGTCAGGCTCAATTGGAAGAGCTCCGGGGGCGACGCGAACAGCGCCGGGCCGGGGCGAGCCCGCAGGTCCGAATCGGCCCCGCGTCGACGCCCACGACACGACCAAGCCCAACCGTGTTCCGCGCTCCGCCCCCCCAGCCTTCGAGGCGCGCGATACGTCCTACTACGGCACAGCCATCAGCTTCTTTGCCATCGGTGGCGAGACCGACTCGTCCTCAGCCACCCCAACGGCGCAGGGCCAGCAAAGGTCCCGCTGCGCAACCAGTTGAGCGGAAACGACTTGTGGCGCTGCATGCTGAGCCCGCTGCATCCGCGCGGCCTAAGGCGGCTCGCAAACCCTTCTTGTCCCTTGACGCTCAGACCATAACCCCGCAGCTTTTGCGCCGCCTGGTGGTGCTCAAAGAGATCCTCGACCCGCCGATCGCCCTCCGAGATCGCGACATTTGGGACAGAGGGGGATAAGAACGCCGTGTTTTCGCAGCAGATGGCGGCACGTTCGCCGCAGCGGTATACTGGCCGCTATGACCGATAAGACCAATATGGCGTTGCCCGGGCAACTGATCCAAGCGTGCGAACGCCGGCAACACCGCTTGCGCCAGGCGATGACCGAGCACCCGATCGACGCCCTGCTCGTCTCCAACCCCAAAGACATCCATTACCTGACCGGCTTCGTTGGTCATGACAGCGTCTTGATGGTGACCGACTCGGCCGCCGTCATCATCACCGATCCGCGGTATGACGAGTTCCTCGATCCGTGGCGGGGAACACGGGTGGCTGAAGTCGTGATGGGGACCCGCCATCGTTTGGAAGACTCCGTCGCCGCACAATGCACGTCACGAGGCGTAGCCAGGCTGGGCATTGAGGCGGAGTGGCTGACGGTCTCGGCCCGCACAAAGGTCGCCGCCGCCCTGACCCAAGGGCAGGTGGTGGACACGGTGGGCTTGGTCGGCCGGTTGCGCTGGGTCAAGGACGAGCTGGAGCTTGCGGCCATCGAGCGGGCCGGGGCGATTCAGTGTGACGCCCTGAACGCCGCGCTGTCGAGATTCGAGTACCCGATGACGGAGCGCGAGCTGTGCGCCGTCCTCGAGTACGAGATGAAGACCCGCGGCGCGAGCGGGCCGAGCTTCGACACGATGGTCTTGGCCGGGCCCAACAGCGCGATCATCCACGCCCTCACCGGTGAGACCCGGATCGACCAGGGCACGCTGTTGATCGATTGGGGCGCTGTGTTTGACGGCTATTGCTCGGACATGACCAGGACGTTCGCCGTCGGCGAGTTCCCCGAGAAAGTGCGTGAGATCTACGACATTGTTGCTGAGGCGCAGCAGGCAGGGATCGACGCCTGCCGACCCGGTCGGACGTGTGCCGAGGTTGACGCCGCGGCCCGCTCGATTATCCACAGGGCGGGGTACGGCGAGTTCTTCGGCCATGGACTGGGGCACGGGCTCGGGCTGGACATCCACGAAGACCCATATTTCAACGAGTTGGCTACGGACATCGTGCTCGAGCCGGGCATGGTGATGACGGTCGAGCCGGGCATCTATCTGCCAGGCATCGGCGGGGTGCGCATCGAGGACGACGTGGTGATCACGCCCGACGGTTGCCGTGTACTGACCGACTTCCCCAAACACCCGGACGAGATGGTCATTGAGCCGGCGACGGCGACCAAGGGATCAACGCGATGATCGACATTCGCAAGCTCAAGGAGCTGGTGAAGCTGATGGTCGGCAACGACCTGACCGAGCTGGACCTTCGCGATTCCGAAGAGCAGGTGACACTTCGGCGTCACGGCGTGAATCAGCCCCCCCAGGTCATCGTCGGACCGGGGGCGCGGGCCGCCCAGGCCGAGTCGGGTTCCGTGCAACCCACCGCCCTCCCCACCGCTGCGGCTGGAGCTGAACTTGCCGCCGTCACTGATGAGAACCTTCTGAAGATCGAAAGCCCAATGGTCGGGACGTTCTATACCGCGGCAAACCCCGAAGCGCCGCCCTTTGTCCGCGTCGGGGCCCAGGTTGAACCTGACACGGTCGTCTGTCTCATCGAGGCCATGAAGATCTTCAACGAGATCAAGGCGGAATGCACGGGCACGATCGAGAAGGTCCTGGTCGAATCCGCGGAATCGGTCGAGTTCGGCCAGGCGATGTTCCTGGTGAGGCCGAATTGAGTTTGCTCATGCGTTCGACCGCTGCGAAGGAACTCACATGTCGAATCGCCTCTATCTCTTTGCCTCGATGCCTCGATGCCTTGATCCCTCGATGCCTTGATGCCTTGATGCCTTGATGCCTTCCTGACCATGTTCTCTCGAATCCTGATCGCCAACCGAGGAGAGATCGCGCTGCGCATCATCCGCGCAGCTCGCGAGCTCGGCATCAAGACGGTCTGCGTGTATTCGCAGGCGGATGTGGACGGACCGTGGCTGGCGTTCGCCGACGAGGCGGTCTGCATCGGTCCTGCGCCGGCCACGGACTCGTACCTGCGGATCGACCGAATCATCTCCGCCGCCGAGATCGCCAACGTCGACGCCATTCACCCCGGCTACGGGTTCCTCGCCGAGAACGCCCACTTCGCCGAAGTCTGCCGTGACTGTCACATCGAGTTCATCGGCCCGAGCCCGGAAGCGATGGGGCTTTTGGGTGACAAGCTGTCGTGCAGAAAGATGGCCAAGGAGTCGAAGACGCCGATCTTCCCCGGCTCCACGAAACCGATCGAATCGGATGACGAAGCGATCAAGCTTGCCCAGAGAATCGGGTATCCCGTGATCGTCAAGGCATCAGCGGGCGGCGGCGGACGAGGGATGCGCATCGTCCACAATGAAGAGGCGCTGACCCCAGCGGTCGCGGCCGCAGGCCAAGAGGCGCAGGCCGCCTTCGGCAACGGGGCCGTCTATATCGAGAAGTTCCTCGAAGATGCCCGGCACGTCGAGATCCAGGTCCTCGGCGACAAGCACGGCAATGCCATTCACTTCTTCGATCGCGACTGCACGACCCAGCGGCGTCATCAAAAGCTGATCGAGGAAGCCCCGGCCCCGAACATTGACCCGAAGAAGCGAGACGCGGTGGCCCGCGCAGCGGCCGAGCTGATCCGCCGCGCACAGTATGCCGGCGCCGCCACCGTCGAGTTCCTCATGGACCGCCAGCAGAACTTCTACATGCTGGAGGTGAATACGCGAATACAGGTCGAACATCCCGTCACGGAGATGATCACCGGCATCGATCTGGTCAAGGAAATGATTCGGATCGCCGCGGGTGAGCCGTTGGCGTATAAGCAGCGCGACATCACCGTCCACGGCCATGCCATCGAATGTCGTATCAACGCTGAGGACCCGGATCGTGGGTTCATTCCCCAACCTGGGTTGGTGACGGAATTCGCTGTCCCGGGCGGTCCGGGCGTCCGGGTGGATAGTCATGTGCGCGCCGGCTATCGGATTCCTTCACACTACGACTCGATGATCGGAAAGCTCATCGTTCATGCGCCGACCCGCGAGGCGGCGATTGCGAAGATGCGCGGCGCACTGGACGAGTTCCGCGTCGGCCCGATCAAGACGACCATCCCCCTGCATCGGCGGCTGATGGACGAGCGCGAGTTCATCGACGCCCAATACCATGTGGGCTACCTGGAGCGGCTGCTCAAAACCAGCGCGGCGGGCGCCAACGAAGCGGGTCCCGTGGCGTCCGCTGCGCCCAGCAACAAACCCTGATACGAAACACGAATCGACCTGCCAAGCGCACGCCGCGTCTTGAACTCAACGCGTGAAGGCGGATTCGGCGAGATCGATCGCTCGCCCCAAGCGGGTGCCACTGACAGCGTAGTCCCGGCGCGCCGGGAGAGTCGTCAGTGCGCTTGGAAGCAGCACGCACGACTCGAAGACTCGCTGTGCGTGGCACCCAGCGGAACAAGTCCGTTCCTCAGCTACCAAAGGCGGATTCGGCGAGATCGATGGCTCGCCCCAAGCCGGCGGCCTTGTGTACGGTCTCGTCGAACTCGCGTTGGGGCACGGAATCGGCGACGATGCCGGCGCCGGCTTGAAGGTGCACGGTCCATTCCTTTCGCCCCTTCGTGCCGGTGGGCCTTGAAGCCTCGCTGGTCGGAATCACCATCGTCCGTAGCGCGAGCGCGATATCCATATCGCCGTTGAACCCCACAGCGCCAATTCCGCCGGCGTAGGGCCCGCGGCGCGTGGGCTCGAGTTCGTCGATGATCTGCATGGCCCGAACCTTGGGCGCGCCGCTGACGGTGCCGACGGGCAGGGTCGCCCGCAGGCCGTCCCACGCGTCAAGATCACGGCGCAGCGGACCGGTCACCGTGGAACTCAGGTGCATCACGTGGCTGTAGCGCTCCACGTCCATCACGCGCTCGAGCGTGACGGCCCCCGTCTCACATACGCGTCCCAGGTCGTTGCGACCCAGATCGACGAGCATGACGTGCTCCGCCCGCTCCTTTTCGTCCGCCAGCAATTCACGCTCCAGGGCGAGGTCTTCGTCGAGCGTCTGACCGCGCGGCCGGGTTCCCGCCAAGGGGCGATTCGTAACCACACCGCTTTCGACCCGGCACAAAATCTCCGGACTCGCCCCCACCAGAATCGACCCGGACGCCTGGAGATAGATCATGTACGGGCTGGGATTGACGATGCGCAGCGCCCGGTAGATCTCAAACGGATCGGCTGACGTCTGTCGCTCAAAACGCTGACTGAGCACGATCTGAAAGGCGTCGCCGGCCGCAATGTATTCCTTGCACCTGCACACGGCCGCTTCGAACTGCTCGCGGGTGAAGTTGCCGGGTATCGGCGCAGCCGGCGCGGCGTGGATATCCAGCTCGATCGACCCCGCCGGCAGCGGGTCACACGGCGTCATCAGGCGATGGGTGAACTCATCGAGCTGGTCGCAGCCTGCGCGGTAGGCATCGTCCACCGAATTGTGTTCATCGAGCAGGACATGGCAGATCGCGTAGAGGATCTTGTCCACGTGATCAAAGACCACCACCTGCCGGTACAGACCGAAGTGCATGTCCGGCAAACCGCGATCATCGGTCGGCGCGGCGGAAAACGGGAGCTTGTCCGGCTCGAGGTAGCGCACGGTGTCATAGCCGGCATACCCAACCCACCCGCCGGTGAACGAAGCGTTGAGTCCGCGTTTGGCCGTTACGGTCGGGGCCGCGAGACGGAAGGTCTCCGTGAGCCGCTTGGGAACGATCAGCGGGTCGGGCTCGACGTTGGTCTGACGGGTGCCGCGGACGTGATCGACGACGGTCACGTCGTGTTCACGGGCCAGGACTTCCACCACCGGCTGGGCGCCCAGGAACGAGTGCCGCCCGAGCGTATCGCCGTTCTCAACGGATTCCAGCAGGAAACTCGGGGCTGTTCGTTCATCAGGGGCCACCAATCGTCGGTAGGCCAGCACCGGCGTGAGATGGTCGCTCATCACGCGGCTCGTGAGCGGGATAAGATTGCCCCGCCCGGCGAGTTGACGGAAAGATTGAAGGTCCATTGGCGGCATCGCGGATCAGTGTAGCCGTGCAGCGGGCCTGTGATCTGCCGGTAAATACCGATCGGTGCAATCCTGCCTAAGCTTTCGCACGACGATGAGTTCAGACTCCCCAAGTCCAAATGGCCAGGCGACGGTCGCTGATCTGCGCAAG
>JACZXL010000200.1 GCA_022571635.1 Planctomycetota bacterium | reverse complement strand
CCGGGTGCCACGATCCCATCGCGTTGTTCAGCGGGGCGAAGAACAGCGGGAACATCACGCTCAGCGTTGAGGGCTCCGACGAAGGGTTGTCCTGCTTGGTGTGCCACAGCATCGTGCAGACCGACGTGCAGGGCAACGGCGATTACACGATTGATCCGCCGCCGCGATACGTCTATGAGCTCAAGGAAGGATCCGTCGCCAAGTTCCTGAGCGACTTTCTCATTCGCACGTATCCGAAGCATCACATCTCGAGCTATTCACGATCACTCTACAAGACGCCGGAGTTCTGCGCGGCTTGCCACAAGCAGTACATCGACGAGAGCGTGAACACCGACATCGGGAAGGTGCAGGGGCAGAATCAATACGACAGTTGGAAGAACAGCCGTTGGCATAGCGAAGGTGACCCGACGAAGACCGTCAGTTGCCGAGAATGTCACATGCCTCTGGTGCAAAGCAATGATCCGGCCCGCGGCGACGTCACCGACTACAACCGTTCGGCCGGCGACCGAAAACATCGAAGCCACCGTCATCTGGCTTCCAATCAATACATCCCGCTGCTTCATCAGCTCGAAGGAGCTGAAGTTCACACCGCGATGACCGAGCAGTGGCTGCGCGGAGAAATCGAGATTCCCGAAATCGCGCACAAGTGGACGAGCGGTCCTGTCGTGCGCATGTACATTGCAGCGCCGAAGCAGGTCAAAGCCGGCGAGGAAGTCTCCTTGCAGGTGGTGCTCACCAACAACAAGACCGGCCACGATTTCCCCACCGGGCCGCTGGACATGATCGAGAGCTGGGTGGAGCTGATCGTGACCGATAGCGACGGTACCGTGCTTCATCACACGGGCGGACTCGATGAGTCGGGAAAGATCGTCGAGTCGCAGGTTCTGTTGAAGGCGGACGTCTTCGATCGGCGCGGTGAGCCGATTGATCGCCACAATCTTTGGGATTTGGTCGGCGCGAGCTACAAACGCACCCTCTATCCGGGGGCGACCGATACGGTTGAAGTGCGATTTCGGTGTCCTTCAATGGCGCGCGGCCGAGTGTCGGACAGTACCGAGCGGACCTTGCCCGCAAAGCGCACGGAGAATTACATGATCGAAGCGCCTAGCGAAGGGAAACTCGACTCAATAACGGCGACGGCGATCCTCTGGTATCGCAAAGCCAATCCGGAGTTCCTCGACGCCGTGTACGGGATCGATGCGGGCGTTCGCGCGCCGATCGTCGAGCTTACTCGCACTTCGACCACGATAAAGGTGTTCGCGGATGTCGAAGGCGCGTCTGAATAAGCGGTACCTCCTCATGGTGCGATGGGGTGTCCCTTGCGTCGTCGTTGTAGTGGCGGCGAGTTCCCTCATTGCCCTGGGAAGTAAACGAGACGATCCGGCCGCACCCAATCCTGACGGATCGATCGAAGGGCTAACCAACATTCTGAGTCGGGAGGTGTCCCCGGACATGGTCCGTTTCCATTTTGCGGATGTTACGGCGGAGGCGGGAATTGACTTCCGACATTTCCCAGCGACGCGCCAATCTCTGCTGCCCGAAGACATGGGATCAGGGGTCGCCTGGGGTGACTACGACAACGACGGTGATCCTGATCTCTTCCTCGTGAACTTCCACGGCTCGATCCAGCAAGAGATTCCCAAGGACACGTCGCAGGGCCGCTGCGCCCTGTACCGCAACGACGGCAACGGCCGATTCACCGACGTTTCCAAACAAGCGAGAGTCGATCGCGCCTGCTTCGGCCTCGGCGCCGCCTGGGGTGATTATGACAACGACGGTGATCTGGACCTCTATATCACCTGCTTCGGCGCCAACGCGTTGTATCGAAACAACGGTGACGGAACGTTCGTTGAAGTCACCCAACCCGCGGGAGTCGGGGACGATCGTTTCAGCGCCGGCTGCGCCTGGGCGGATTACGACAACGACGGTTGGATTGATCTTTACGTTTGCAACTACGTGCAGTTTGAGTATCGCAGTGAAGATCAGGCGCGATCTGCGCGCCAATACGGATCAGAGATCCCCTACACAATCAATCCGTCATCCTATCCACCGCAGAGCAACAGCCTCTTTCGAAACAACGGTGACGGCACGTTCACCGACGTGGCCAACGTCGCGGGTGTGGCCAACGCTGCTGGTCGATCACTCGGGGCAGCCTGGTTCGATTTTGACAACGATGGGCTCGTCGATCTTTATGTCGCCAATGATATTTCCTCGAACGGTGTGTACCACAACATGGGTGATGGGACGTTCGCTGACATCGGGGCCAGCTCGCTCGCCGCCGATTATCGTGGAGCCATGGGATTGGCTGTCGGCGACTATGAGAACGACGGCGATCTCGATCTGTTCGTCACCCACTGGATCGCGCAGGAGAATGCCTTGTTCGAGAACATGGCCTCGGAGGGTTGGACCGATGAGGACGGCAACCCGCGACTCTCCTTTATGGACTTTGCCGACACCCTCGGGTTAGGCCAGATTTCCCTGAAGATGGTCGGCTGGGCCACCGGCTTCGCCGACTTCGATAACGATGGTGCGCTGGACTTGTGGGTCGTCAACGGCAATACGTTGGAGGTGCCGGAGGATCACACGCGCCTGAAGCGGCAACAGGTGCAATTGTTTCGGCAGCAGCCGCCCGAGGGATTCTTCGAGATGGCCGAGCAGGCCTGCCCACGCCTCACCGAGGCGATCGTCGGGCGCGGGGGCGCGCAGGCAGATTACGACGGCGATGGCAGCGTCGATCTAATCATTATGGTGCATGGAGGTCAGCCGATCCTGCTCCACAATGTGTCAAGCGATGCCGGGCATTGGGTTACTCTGCGATTACGACAAGCCGGGGGCAACACGTTCGCGTTGGGGGCTCGGGTCGAGCTGCGAACGGGTGACCGGGTTCAGAACGCCCAGCTTGGGGCGGGCGGGTCCTATCTGTCGCAACATCACACCGATCTGCACTTTGGCCTCGGTGAGGCGAGGATGGTCGACGAGCTGACGATTCACTGGCCCGACGGCGTTACCGAGACGCATCGCTACCTCGCCGTGGATCGGGTCATCAACCTCATCCACACGCCAACCTACCCCGAGAATGGATCGTAGTTCTGGATTGGGTCATTGTGCTCGGAAACTGGGGCTGAGACACAACTCGAAACGGATTCCTGATCCACGCGTTGGCAGCCGGTGCTCCCTCATCATCACGATGGACTGTCCGATACGGAGCGCGCCAGCCGATCGTCAATCAGCCCTGGGAGGGCCACGAGCACGCACGACTGCGCTGTGCGTGGCATCCGACCTGCCGTACCCGCTCCCAGTGGCACGGGACAGATAGCCGTGCTATCAATTCAATCCGTAGGGCAGGCCTTGGGCCTGCCGGGGTCGATGTCGCAAGAAACGGCAGGCTCAAAGCCTGCCCTACAGCTTTCGCACGGGCAAGATGCCCGTGCCACTAAGAATAAATCCCTATGAGCGTGTTCCCATCGATCCTCAAAGCTGCCACAGCGCTTGCTCGAACAATTTCAACCGTTGCTTTTCATCAAGGAGGTCGTAGATGCGGGCCGCTGCGGTCTGGCGCTGCTCTGGTGTTGGTCGCAGCCGCGATTGGCGAATGTAATCGATCATGACTTCGCGGATGGCTGCCCGCTGCTCCTCGGTCGGCTCGGTCGCTTGGTAGATCGATTCGAGCCTCTGTTGGATGGGTCGCAAGCTCCAGTTGTACGCCTCGCCGATCTCCCGTTGAAACAACTGAAACGACAACCGACGCTGAGTCTTTTTGCGCGCCGTGTCGGAACGATCGCGCGCGTTCCGCAGCTCCCATTCGATCCACGCATCCCAGTACTCGTCCACGAGCTGCTGTATCTGCTGAACTTCCTGCTCGCTCAGGACGTCTTTCCACGCATCGAGCAGCGGATCGCGCACGTGATCCGGGTTGAATTGGTCGTGGAGTTGGCGATACACCGCCTGCGCCTTGTCCTTCTCACCGGCCCTGATGGCGTCGCTGGCATCTTTCACCACGTCGATGTTGTCAACGAGCAGCATTCCAATTGCGAGTCTTCGCGCTTGCGCCACCTCATGTGCGCCTTCTCGGTGCTCCTGATCGATCAACACCAACCCCAGGGCCGCTTCCTCCGGTCGCACCTGGAGCGGAATGAATTTGCCCCCCATGTCGATGTTGACCAACGTCTGAACAAGGTCGTCGGGGACGGTCGGCCCGCGGAGCAAGTCGTCCTGGGGAGTGGTCGCATTCG
Organism: Planctomycetota bacterium; assembly: GCA_022571635.1. Lineage (GTDB taxonomy): Bacteria > Planctomycetota > Phycisphaerae > Phycisphaerales > SM1A02 > JADFNO01. The sequence continues at coordinate 3,034 of JACZXL010000200.1, read as the reverse complement.
GCGGCTCGGATTGACCACCGAGGAGCACCAGACAAGGCCCAAGCATCGCAATCATCGAGTAGGTTGTTCGGTTCATGCCCCAATCATAGGTACGTCTCGCACACTCCAGCCCCTTCGCGCCGCCGGCCTCCCGACCAGCGATTTGCCTCTAAGCCGGGAGGAGCAAGAGAACGGGGCTTCGCTGACCCGGAAAGGCGGCGGGCAGGAACGGCGCTTACTCGTTGTCCCACGCGGGCAATCGTCCGGGGGTCCAGGGGACGCCGGCTTCGTCTAGTTTGGCTTGCAGCGCTTTCAGATCAGTTTCGATCAACTCGCGCAACTGTGCCAGCACATCGCCAAACTCACTGGCTGCGTATTCATACGCATCGCGCTGCGTCTGCGTGGGTGGGGCAGTCATGTTCCAGCTCGATACGGCAAACTGAACCTGGCCGCGTATGCCCGGCAGCGTCGGTTCACCGAACCGCGCGGGAAGTGAGTCGCCATTGAGGGCCTGGGAAATGTCTTTCAAACGATTGCTCAACTCGTGCGCTTCGTGCGCCAAAGTCTGGTCGGCGGTCGGCGAATTGAACACCGCTTGCGCAATTCCCGAAATCTGACTCTGCGCTTCACTGAGCGACTGACCTGCCGCTTGCACCGCCCGATACAGCTTCGCCACTTTTTGATGGAAGTCGCGCACTTCGGCGCGATCTTCCGGCTGAAACGTTCCCAGCGCAAGCGGCACGACATCAAACGGCTCCGGCTCGGTCAGGTCGGTGATTTCGCCATCGACCTGTTTGGAGATTGTGACGGTGTACGTGCCGGGCAAGACATACGGTCCGCCTCCTCCTGAGCGTCTGCCGCGTCCACCAGCGCCGCCGCCGCCGCTGGCACCACCCATACGGAGGTTCCAAGCGGTGCGGTGAACACCTTCGCTCGTTGAGCCGTTGATGCGACGAACGATTTCACCTTCCTCATCCCGAATCGTCAAGAAGACGGATGCGGCGCGCGTGCGTTCTTTGTCTCGCAGTTTGTCGTATTCCGGACCGGTGGCGTCTTCGTCCATCTTCGGGCCGGCCTTGACGTCCTCCTCCAGGTGATAGGTGAAGATAGCGCCATAGGGCGGATTGGAAGCCGTCCAATACGACGCCCCCTGCGACCCACGCCCCTTACTACTTGGAATGTAGAAAAGCGCATCTTTGATGGGGAACATATGCGCGTCCTTCTCAAGCGCCTCAGTCGTTACAACCTGAAGCGGCGAGTAGTCATCGAGAATGTAAAACCCGCGCCCGAACGTGGCGAACGCCAAATCGTTTTCGCGCCGTTGCACATCGATGTCGCGCACGGAAATTGTGGGCAGACCGCTGATCTTCAACCACTTGTCGCCGCCATTGAGTGAGTAGTACGCGCCGAATTCGGTTCCAACGAACAGCAAACCATCGCGCACATGATCTTCAACGATCGAATAGACGATTTCACGTTCGCCCAGATCGCCCGCGACCGACTTCCACGTCTGACCGCGATCGATGCTCTTGAGCAGGTATGGCCTGAAGTCGCCATTCTTGTGGTTGTCAAATGAGGCGAACACGGTGTCAGCATCATGTCGGGAGGCAGTCAGACAACTGACGTAGGTTTTGTTGGGCACATCGGGAAAGACCTCGATCGTTCGCCAATTCTCGCCTGCGTCATCGGTCACGTGTACAAGTCCATCATCGGTGCCGACATAGAGAAGGTCCTCGACGAGCGGTGATTCGCTGATGGCGACGGTGTTGCCGTAGATCGAAGTGTTCTCGTGCTTCCCGACGGCATCCACCGGCTGAACCTTGCCCATCACCTCAAGCTCATTGCGATCAATGCCGCGCGACAGATCACCGCTGATCGCCCGCCAACTATTGCCGCGATCATCCGAGCGATAGAGGCGTCGCCCGCCGAAGTAGAGCCGTGTATGGGAATGCGGGCTGATCAGAAGCGGCGCATCCCAGTTGAAGACGTGCGGCGGATCGCCGGGCTTGGGGCGCGGTTTGATATCGACATTCTCACCGCTGAGCCGATCATGTCGCACGAGCCCGCCGTACTGCCACTGACTGTACACGATGTTGGGGTCTTCGTAGTCGACCTGCGTTTCAAAACCGTCGCCGCCCACTGTGACGAACCAGTCTTCGTTCGATATCGAACGGCGAGTGGTGCGCGACGGCGCGCCCAGCGTATTGTTGTCCTGCGTTCCGCCATAGACGTAATAGAACGGCTCGGAATTATCGACGCTGATGCGATAGAACTGCGTCAACGGCAGATTCGCTTTGTACTGCCAGTTTGCGGCGCCGTCCCACGTCTCGTACACACCGCCATCACACCCAACGATCATGTGCGCTGTATCGTCAGGATCAATCCACAGCGCGTGGTTATCGACATGGCGGTTGCGCCCCTGCGCGCTCGTGAAATTCGCGCCGCCATCGTTTGTGACCATCAGGAACGTGTCGAGGATGTAGACCTTATCTACATCATGCGGATCGCACACGATCTCGTTGTAGTACATCGGCGCGGTTGTCGATCGGCTGTTGCGCTTGGACCAACTCTCGCCTCGATCGGTGGAACGGAAGAATCCGCCTTTGCCTTCCTTCGCTTCGATGATGGCATAGATCACATCAGGATTGGCCGGTGAGATATCCAGCCCGATCTTGCCTTTATCGCCGCTCGGCAGCCCGCGCTTCAATTCCCGCCACGTCTTCCCGCCATCGGTGGACTTGTGGATTCCGGACTCCGGCCCGCCGTCGATCATCGTCCACACACGTCGCCGTCGCTGATAGGTGGATGCGTACAACACATCCGGATTGCGCGGGTCGAGATGAACTTCATTGACGCCGGTGTCTTCGGAGGTATGAAGGATGCGTTCCCAGCTCGCGCCGCCGTCGGTGGTCTTGTAAAGCCCGCGATCGCGCCCAGCCCGCCATAGCGGTCCCTGCGCTGCCACGTAGACAATATTCGAATTCCGGGGGTGGATGGCGATCATTCCGATGTGTTCGGACTTCTTGAGGCCCATGTTCTTGAAGTTCTTCCCGCC